>JBDTOB010000304.1:0-4263 GCA_039933435.1 Acidobacteriota bacterium
TGCGGGCGACGGCGGCGGCGATGCGCAGCCACGAGGCGCTCGACGAGCGCGACTTCCGGCGTGTGGAAGCGCTCTGCCGCGATGCCGAACGGCTCCCGGCGGTGCTGCGATCCTGGTATGAATCGGCGCGCCCGGGCGCGGGAGCGATCCTCGAGGAAGGGGCCGGGCTCGAGCCGGTGTTCCTGCAGGCGATGCGCCCGTTTCTGACGCGCTCGGCCGACGCCATCATGGCGATGACCGACCTGATTGGCTGGGTTGGCGGCACCTGCCCGCTGTGCGCGGGAGAGCCCGACTTCGCGGTCATCACGCCGGCCGCCGACCGCATCCTGATCTGCGGCCGCTGCTCGGCGCGCTGGCACTTCCACCAGCTGACCTGTCCGTTCTGCGCCAACGCGGACCGGAGCCGGATCACGTCGTTCGCCAGCCGCGACGGGCAGTACCGGATCTACGCCTGCGACGTCTGCGAGCGGTATCTCAAGGCGTTCGACGCGCGCCGGGCAACGCGGTCGGTGATGCCGGCGGTCGACGGCGTCGCGACCCTGCCGCTCGACGCCGCCGCCATCCAGAAGGGCTACAAGTAGCCGGCGCTATTCCTGCTGCTGCGCCTGCTGCTTGACGAAGAGGGCCGAGGCCTTATCGGACATCCAGTTGAACAGGTGGCGGGTCTCCCAGAACCGGCCCGGGTTCGACCGCGCGCCGAGCACCACGACCGCCACCTGGTTGCCGGTCGGCAGCCGCAGCAGCGTCGCCAGGCAGTACCCCGCCTTGGTGATGAAGCCAGTCTTCCCCCCGAGCACATCGATGTCGCCGCCCATCACCAGACGGTTGGTGCTGTGGATGCTGATGGTGCGCCGGTCGGTGGGGAAACTGTAGGTCGCGGTGCGCATGATCGGCGCGATGCGCTCATCGGACGCCGCGAAGGAGATCAGCCGGGAGAGGTCGTAGGCGGACGAGACGTTCGCGGGGTTGAGACCGGAGGGATCGGCAAAGGTGGTGGACTCGAGGCCGAGCTCCAGCGCCTTTTCGTTCATCCGCTCCACGAACGCGGCCGTCCCGCCGTGAGAGACGCGGGCGAGGACGCGCGCCGCGGCGTTGTCGGAGGCAATCAGCGCCAGGTGCAGGACGTCGCCGAGCTTGAGGCGATCGTTGGCGCGGAGATGGGTTGTCGAAGCGGCGTAGACATCGGCCCGCTCGACCGTGACCGTCTGCTCGAGATCGGGATTGTCTTCCAGGAACACCACGCTCGTCATCACCTTGGTGATGCTGGCAATCGAGCGCTTGTCCTGCGCGTTCTCCTGCCAGAGCACCTCGCCGGTGGCCGGGTTGAAGATGATGGCGGCCGCGGCGCGCACGTCGGGGACCCGCTCACCGTTGACGTCGGTCTTGTAGCGCGGCGTCATCGCCTCCTGGAGCGACCGGACCGACTGCAGACGCTGGAATTCCCGGGCGCGGGCGGCGGCCTGGGCCCGGGCAAGACGCGCCTTGCGCGCCTGCGAGGCCGAAGCGGAGTAGGCCGGCTTGGCAGCGGGCCGCGGAGCGGCTCTGCGGGCAGAAACCGATGGGCTGGAAGCGGGCTTCCGTTTTTGCGTCTTCTGAGCGGCGTCCGACGACACCGGCAGACAGAAGGTCAATCCCAGCAGAAGCACACACACACGGGTAACCAGGGGCTGAATCAGGCGCACGAACCCTCCGTGACGGACGTTGAATGCATCAGCTGGCTGGGAAGGCAACCGGTGCAAAATGGGTGGAACGACTGCGAGTGTAACAGCAAAAATCCCGCCCGGGCAACAAGTTATATAGCTCTGCGGGCATGATCTGTCGCCTTTTACTGCAGTACCTCCGAAGAACGCCGTCTCTACGTTGGCATTCAAGACGGATACCACAGCCATACCCACCACTGCTCCGCGCCGCGATTGCATTTCTCCTGCGCGATCCCGCCTCATAGAGGCGTATCGGTTGCTGGCGCACGCCCGCATAGCTCTGCGAGTGCCGGGCGAACGCGGCTATTAAGGTGAACTCCGGTGGACAAAAGGTCGCCCGGTTGACGATTCCGTCCACCGCCTGACCGTTCTGTAATCCGGCCGCGGGTCAGCGGGCCAACGCCACCGTCAGCAGCAGTGCGCGCGCCGTGCCCCGCCACGAATCTGTCGAGTCGAAGGCCTCGGCTGACGTATGCGTGCCTTCGGCGCTGCCGCCGCCGCCGATCGTGATCGCCGGGACGCCGAGGCTGATCGGGATGTTGGCGTCGGTCGATCCTTCGCCGGGCACGGCCGAGCCGCCAAGCGCGGTCGTGATCGAGACCGCCGCCGTCACGATCGCAGCCCCCGCCGCGGTGCTGCCGCCGGGCCGGTTGCCGACAGCCTGCGTCTCTACGGCGACGCCGGGCCCGGCGCTCCCCCGCCGGTTCTCGTCCGCCACCGCGGCGGCGAGCGCGCCCGCGAACGCGGCGTCGAGTCGGCCGAGCGCCGCCGGCTCGGGCGACCGCAGATCGACTTCCATCCAGACGCTCGAGGCAATCGCATTGACGGACGTGCCGCCGCCGATGCGGCCGACATTGAACGTCGTCCGCGGCGTGCGCGGCACCGGCAGGTCGGCGATGCGGGCAATCGCCCTGCCCATCGCGTGCATCGGGTTGGCGATCCCGAAGTCGCCGTAGCTGTGGCCGCCGGTGCCGGAAAAGGTCACACGGTAGCGGAGACTACCGACCGCGGTCCTGGTAATCCCCATGCCGGCACCGTCCACCGACACGAAGGCATCCACCTCCCCCCGCCGCTCCTCGAACAGGTGCTTGACGCCGCGGAGATCGCCCAGCCCCTCCTCCCCCACCGTTCCGGCGAACGTGATCGTCCCGCCGGTCTGCACGCGGGCGGCGTCGAGCGCGCGAATCACCGCCAGCATCACCGCCAGGCCGCGGCAGTCGTCGGCAATGCCCGGCCCCCGCAGCACCGCGCCGGCGCGAGTCGTCTTCATCGGCGTCCCCTCGGGGAAGACGGTGTCGAGATGGGCGGCCAGGATGAGATGCGGATGCGAGGCGAGGCCGCGGCGCTCCCCCAGCACGTTGCCGGCGGCGTCGATGCGGACGCCGGTCAGGCCCAGGGCCTCGAAACGCGCCCGCAGCACCGCCGCCCGGGCCGCCTCTCCGAACGGCGGCGCCGGCACTTCGCAGAGCTGCCGCTGCTCGTCGAGTACCTGCGGCTCGCTCTCCCTGATGCGGGCGACTGCCGCCGCCAGCGCCGGCTCGTGCAGCAGCTGTTCGCCGGGCCCTGCCTGGGCCGCCACCGCGACAGCGGCCGGCTGGGATTGGACGCTGACCGGCGACAGCCGTGCGCTGACCGCTGACGGCCGGGAGCTGACAGCCGAGCGCTGAGATCCGAAAGCTGACGGCTGAGAGATGACAGCGGGGACCTGACCACTGCACGCCGCACAGACGGTCCCCAGCGCGACGATCGCAGAAACGCAGGTCATGCTGCCATGCTATGCGTTTCGTTCGGTTCCCGGCCAGTCGCGCGGATGATTGGCAATCCAAGTATTTGGTGATCGTGATTCAACATGTGACACATGGCGCGGCAACCCCGGGCCGCCGCCGCTGTCGCCGGCCGATGCGTCGCTGGCGGTTCTGAGGATTTTACGTTCAAATCCGTAGGCCGCCGCCGGCCGTCCCCGGCGGTCGCGCGTCAGGCGCTGGTTACTTCTTCCGGTACGGGAATTGCTCAAAGCGCGATGGGGGTCACATGATGAGTCTCGTCCGTCTCCTCGGATTTACCACGCTCGGGTGCGGCTGCGTCACCGGCCACTATCGGGAAATCGCGACCAACCGCGAGGTTACCTACGTCGAGGAGAAGGGCGCGGGTTGCAGCCAGCACGCGCACCGCCGCAACCACACGGTCGCGACGTCGCGCTTCGGTTCGCACGGCCTCGCCGCTCAAGCCTCCTGACGACCGGAGCACCGCACATCCTCGCGCCCGGCGGCGCGAGGCGCGTTACACTGGACCTTGATGCCCCCTGGGAGGAAGCCGCCCCGGCTTCCGCGACCGCACACCACCCTCGAGACGCCTCGCGGCACGCTCCGGTTCTTTCTCGGAGACTGCCTCGAGGTGCTGGCAGCGCTGCCCCGCCGATCGGTGTCCGTCATGGTCACCTCTCCTCCGTACAATCTCGGCATCCGCTACCGCACCTACGACGACACCCTCCCCCGGGCCGGCTACCTCGAATGGACGGGACGCTGGGTGGCGGCGGCGCGCGAGGTCCTGGACACCGAGGGCT
>JBDTOB010000305.1:0-4250 GCA_039933435.1 Acidobacteriota bacterium
ATCCCAACCGCGACGTCAACGAGGTCTGCGCCATCATCCTCGCCGGCGAGAAGAACGGCTGCGTCATCCTCGGCGGCGGCTCGCCGAAGAACTTCTACCTCCAGGGGCAGCCGACGCTCTGGGAGGTCTACGGCATCCCCAAGGGGGGCAACGACTACTTCATCCAGATCACCACCGATCAGGTGGTCTGGGGCGGGCTCTCGGGCGCCACCCCGGCCGAGGCGGTCAGCTGGGGCAAGATCAACCCCGGCGTGCTGCCCGACACGGTCGTCGCCTACTGCGACTCGACCATCGCCTTCCCGCTCTTCTGCGAGTACGCGGTCGGGTCCGCCAACAACCGGCGTCCACGCAAGGAGCTGGTGCACAAGCGCGACGCGATGGTCGCGGATCTCCTCCGGCAGGCGACCGAGGCGCGCCGCACCGATGCCGCGCCTCCCGGCCACCAGCCCGCCGAGATCGACCGGCACCGCTGACGCCGTGGGGACGCTGTCGTCGGAGCTCACCGTAACGGCCGGCGCGCTCGGCGACGCGCCCCGCATCTATGCCGACGCCAACATCCCCCGCGGCATCGTCGCCTTCATGCGCGAGCGCCTCGGCTGGGACGTGCTCTTCGTGATCGAGCACGACGAGCTGCGGCGGGCGCGCGACATCGAGCATTACCGCCTCGCCCGGCAGTGGTCGCGGACGATCGTGACCCTCGACCGCGACTACATCGACGACCGCGGCTTCCCGCCGGCCGAAGGCGCCGGCGTCATCGTTTTCTGGGCGCCGGATGAACCGCGCCTCCGGCTGCAGCTGGCCCGGGCGGACCGCACCGTGTTCCGCGCCGAGGGGGCCGGGCCGCTGCCGCTCGAAGGGCGCAAACTGCGGTGGCCCCACGACGCCGACGCGGACGGCGCCTCCGATCCCCTGCTGGTGAGCTGATGATTCTTTCAGGCGCGGATATCGTTCTTCCCGACCGGCTGCTCAGCCCGGGGTCGGTGGTGCTCGACGGCTCGCGGATCGCGGAGATCGTCGCCGGCCCCCGCGCCGGCGGATCCACCGCCGCCCTCGATCTCCACGGCTGCTACCTGGTCCCCGGCTTCATCGACGTCCACGTGCACGGCCTCGAGGGGCTCGACACGCTGCAGGGGGGAGACGTCATTGCCGCGATGGCGCGGCGGCTGGCGCGCTACGGCGTCACCGGCTTCTGCCCGACGACGATTGCCTGCGCACCCGAGGCGCTGCGGGCGATGCTGCAGGCGGTCGGCGCCGCCCGGGCCCACCCGCCCGCGATGTCGGCGCGGGTGCTGCCCGCGCATCTCGAGAGCAATTTTCTCAACCCCGAGTTCAACGGCGCGCAGCCGGTCGACTGCCTCAGGCTGCCGCGCGGGGGTCGCAGCGACGGCGAGTTCACGGGGCCCGACATCATCGCGGAAATCGCCGCCGCCCGGCCGGACGTCGGCATCGTCACCATCGCACCGGAGATTGAAGGGGCGCTCGATCTGATTCGCGATCTCACCGCGCACGGCCATCACGTGTCGCTCGGCCATTCGGGGGCGACGTATGACGAAGCGCTGGCCGGCGTCGACGCCGGGGCGCGCCAGGCCACGCACCTCTTCAACAGGATGACGCCGCTCGGCCACCGCCAGCCCGGCCTGGCGGCGGCGGTGCTCGAGCACGAAGACGTCACCGCCGAGATCATCTGCGACGGCGTTCACGTCCATCCGGCCATGGTGCGGGTGGCCCTCGCCGCCAAACAGACCTCCCGGATCATGGCGATCACCGACGGCACCGCCGGCGCGGGCCTGCCGGTGGGGAGCCGGACGACCATCGGCGGCCGGCCCATCCTGGTAGGCGATGCCGCCACGCTGGACGATGGCACCCTGGCGGGGAGCGTGCTGACGATGGACCGCGCCTTTGCCAAGCTGGTGACGGCCATGGGCCTGAGCCTGGTCGATGCCGCGACCGTGTGCGCGACCACCCCGGCCCGGGCGCTGGGCCTTCAGGGGCTGGGGGTCATTGCCCCGGGGGCGACCGCCGATCTCGCCGTCCTCGACCGTGAGCTGCGGGTCATCCATACGTTCGTCGGCGGCACCCTGGTCTGGTCCGCCGACGGCCGGTAGGCACTTTCCCGGAACGCCCCGGACGGCCCATCCGTCTATCCGGGTATGACACGGCTCCATCCGGCCTGCGCGCTCCTGCTTCCGGTGCTGGTGGCCGGGGCCTGTACCGTCACGGTCGATTCCCAGGCCGAGATGACCCGCGAGGAGAAGCGGTTCACGGTCTCCGGCACGCCCGTGGTCCGCGTCGCCACGTTCGACGGGTCGATCGAAATTCGGTCGTGGGACAAGCCCGAAGTCCTGGTGGAGATCGAGAAACGGGGCCCGACCCGCGCCGCCATCGAGGCCATCGAGGTGACGGCGTCGCAGGACGGCAGCGTGATTGAGGTCGAGGTCAAGCACCCGGACCGGCCGCTGGCTGGATTCCGCCTCCACTCGTCGGCCAGCGCCCGGCTGATTGTCTCGGTGCCGCGGCGGACCGACATCCGCGCCCGGAGCGGCGACGGCGCCATCCGCATCGCCAGGGTGAACGGCCAGGTGGAGCTGCATACCGGCGACGGCAGCATCCGCGCCGAGGAGCTCTCGGGAGACCTGACGCTGACCTCCGGCGACGGCTCGATTGCGGTGGACGGCGCCGAAGGGCGGCTGGTGCTGGAGACCGGCGACGGCAGCGTCAACGTCACGGGGCGCCTGGGCGCGGTGCGCCTGCGGACCGGGGACGGGTCGATCGTCTACCGATCCGCCGCGGGCACGGTGATGGCAGACGACTGGGACATCACCACGGGGGACGGGTCGGTGTCGCTTTACCTGCCCTCGGACTTCGGCGCCGAGCTCGACGCCCACACCGGCGACGGCTCGATCCAAAACGATCTGTCGATGTCGTCAGGCGGCCATTCGGGGGACGAACGCCGCTCCGTCAAGGGGCGGCTGGGCAGCGGCGGCAAGCGGCTGCGCATCCGCACCGGCGACGGCGGCATCCGCCTGCGCGTCTTCTGATTCTCACGACCTCTGATTCTTACGATAGTCCCGATCCGGACCCCGCCGCCGGGTCCGCGCCTCCCGCCTCCCGGAACGCGTCCGCGCGTTCCCGGCACTTGCTGCAGCGGCCGCAATGCCGCGCTCCACTCGGCTGCATGCACGAAATCGACAGCTCGAGCGGCACGCCCAGGCTGCGCCCGAGGCGGATGACGTCCGCCTTGTGCATCGAGCCAAACGGCGCCTCGATCGCAATCGGGACGCCCAGGCCGAGCGACAGCGCCTGGCCCATGGCAGCGAAGAACGCGTCCGTGGCGTCAGGAAACGGATTCCCCGCGAGAGAGCCCATCAGGACCCGTTCCAGGCCGGACCGCGCCATGTAGACGGCCGCCTTCGAGAGCAGGACGATGTTGCGCCCCTCGATGTAGACATCCTCGTCGGGGGTGTCGTACGCGGGCGCCGCGCCGCGCACCGCCCAGTGGGACGGCGGGTAGACGTCGCGCATGTCCACCGTCAGCGAGACCAGGGGCAGGGTGCAACCCGCATAAGGCGGCACGCGCAGCAGCCGGGCCGCGGCGGCCCGCTCCGTCTGTTCCCACGCCAGACCGGCGCTGACGTAGATCGGCTGGATGATTCCCGGGGTGCCGTCGTTGGCGGCGCGCGCGCAGGCGTCGGCCAGCAGCACCGCGCTGTCGAGGCCGCCCGAGAACAGCACCGCGACCGAGCCGGAAGGTGTGCGAACAGGAGTCATGCCCCGCCGTCCCGCCCGCGGGCCGCCGGGTGATATCGTGGGAGGCTATGTATCTCGTCACCAAGCGCATCGAGTTCTGCTACGGCCACCGGCTGCTCGACTACGACGGCATCTGCAAGCATCCGCACGGACACAACGCCGTCGCCGAGGTGGAGGTGCGCACCGACCGGCTCGATCAGCGGAACATGGTCGCGGATTTCGGCGACATCAAGCGCGTCGTGAAGGGCTGGATAGACCGTGAGCTCGATCACAAGATGATTCTACGGCACGACGATCCGCTGGTCGCGCCGCTGCGCGAGCTCGGGGAGCCGATGTACCTGCTGGAAAGCAATCCCACCGTCGAGCGCATCGCCCGGCTGATTTTTGACAAGGGCCGCGAACAGGGGGTCGACATCGTCACCGTCCGGGTCTGGGAGACGCCGTCGTCGTTTGCGACATATACGGGATAGCTTCCAGTTTCCAGCTTCCAGCTCCCGGCTTCC
>JBDTOB010000306.1:0-4249 GCA_039933435.1 Acidobacteriota bacterium
TACATCGGCACCGCCGGCGCCACCGGCGCCAAGGTCGAGGCCTTCGGCGATCCGGCGGACTTCAACAACGGCATCGGCCAGGTCGGCGTGCGCATCCTGTCGTGGCGCGAAATTCGATGACCCGCGCGGCGACTCTCTGCCAGGCCTGCGGCGCCAAAGTCCGCGCCGACCGCAACCGCTGTCCGCGCTGCCGCGCGCACCTGGTCGTGCCAGACGCCGCGGCGGCCGCCGAGTCCAGCCGCAGGCTGGGGACGGCCGCTGTTGTCGTCGCGGGACTCTTCCTGGTGGTCGTGCTCGGCCTCTGGGTGACGCGCGGCTCCGAGCCGTCCTCGTCGTCGGCGGCGCCAGGGGCATCCGATCCGCTGGCGGACCGCCGCAACGCCGAGCCCACCCCGGCGCCGATCGCCGCCCCACGGGCCGAGGTGACCGAGCATTCATTCGTGGAGGCCGCCGGCGCCGGCGGCATGGCGTACGGAGCGGGCGACTACGCCGCCGCCCTGGCGCGATACGAGGAAGCGGTCAAGAAGAACCCGGACGATGCGGAGTCGTTCAGCAATCTCGGGCAGGTGCTGGTGCGGCTGAACCGCGCGCCGGAAGCCATTCCCAACTTCATGCGGGCGGTCGAGATTCTGCCGAACCGCTGGGCGTATCACTTCAACCTGGCGCGGGCGCTCGGGCTCACCGGCCGTACGGAGGAGGCGATCGCGTCCTACCGGCACGCGCAGAGCCTGTTTCCGGACGACTACGCCACCGCGTTCAATCTCGCGATGACGCTGCACCACGCCGGCGACGAGGCGGCCGCGGTGGAGCAGTATCAGAAGGCCATCGTGCTGCAGCCGGCCGACGCCTCGTTCCGGATAGCGCTGGGGATCAGCTACGAGCAGCTGCACAAGGGGCCCGAGGCCGCGGCGGCGTACCAGGAGTATCTCCGCCTATCCCCGGCTGCCGCCGACGCCGATAAGGTACGTGCCAGGATTGCGCGGCTCACGGATGCGCCGGCCGCCGCGCCGGTCGCTGCGCCCACCGGGGGCTGATCGGCCGGGCGGTGCACCCTCACTCTGGTAAACTGGAATTTCACAGACGCCCATGGCTTTTTCACCTTCTTCGGCGTGGCTGCGGCCGATAGCAGCCGGGGCCCTGGCGGCCGCGCTGGCGGCCGGCGCCGGGCTGCCGCTGCGCGCGCAGGCGCCCACGCTCGGCGAGCTGGCGCAGAAAGAGCAGGAACGCCGCAAGACGCTCAAGGGGTCCGGCAAGGTGTATTCGAACCGGGATCTGCCGAAGCCTCCGGAATCGGCACCGCCGGCGGCCGGCACCCTGCCTCCGGCGACGCCGCCGGCTCCCGAGAAAGCCGACGCGAAGAGCGTCCCGCCCGAAGCTCAGAAGCCCGAGGGGGACGAAAAGAACGAAGCCTGGTGGCGCGGCCGGATGATGCAGGCGCAGGAAGCGCAGCGCCGTGGCGAGGCCTTTGCCGAGGCGCTCCAGAGCCGCATCAACGCGCTCTCGGCCGATGCCGTGAACCGCGACGATCCGTATCAGCGGGCCAAGGCCGCCGAAGACCGGCAGAAGGCGGTGGCCGAGCTCGGCCGGGTGACCGCCGAGATCGCCCAGGCCAAGAAGGAAATCGTCTCGATTGAAGAAGAGGCGCGCCAGGCGGGCGTCCCTCCCGGCTGGATCCGCTGACGCGGTCCCGCACGGCTCTCCGGCCTCGACGATGCCCCGCGCACCGCTGACACGCCAGCCGGCTGGGGCGATTCTTCCCGGCGCCTTCCGCCGCTGGCTTCCACCGCTGGCCGTCGCCCTGCTGGTGGCCGCCGCCTACGGCAACGCTCTCCACAATCCGTTCGTCTACGACGATCACGACACCGTCACGGCCAATCCCTCCATTGTGGACCCGTCGAACGTCCGGTTCCTGCTGGTCTACAGCCCGTTCCGGCCGGTGGTCAACGTCTCGTACGCCCTCGATCGCCTGGCATTCGGCGCGGGCCCGGAAGGCTTCCACGCGACCAGCATCGCGCTCCACGGCGGCGTGGCGGCGCTGCTGTATCTCTTCCTGGTTGGTCTGCTGGCCGACTCCGGGCTGACGCGGTGGACGCGGACCGCCGCTTTCCTCGGCGCAGCCGTGTTCGCCCTCCATCCGATCCAGACCGAAGCGGTGGGTTATATCTCCGGACGATCCGAGCTGCTCTGCGCGTTCTGGTTTCTGGCCTCGCTCCTCGCCGCACGCCGAGCCATGCATTCCGGGCGGCGCGTGGACGCGGGGATCTCACTCGTCTGCGCGGCGCTGGCGCTGGCCGCCAAGGAGGTCGCGATCGTGCTCCCCGTCGTCATCCTGGCGTACGACTGGCTGCTCGGGCCCGGCGGCGAGCCGGCACGGCGGGCACGCCGGCGGCGCTATTTCGTTCCCGCGATTGTCGCTCTGCTGATCGCCGGCGCCGTCCGTGCGGCGGCGCTCGGGGTGCCGTCGGTCGTTTCCGGCGCCGGGGCCGCCGTCCTCAACCTGCTGACCCAGGGCATTGTCATCTGGCGGTACGTGGGACTGCTGGTCTGGCCCCACGGACAGTCGATCATGCACGCGGTGCATCGCGTCACCACCGTGGCGGACGCGCAGGGCCTCGCCGCCGCGGCGGCGCTGCTGCTGGCGGTGATGATGGCGGTTCGGGTGCGGCGCACCGCGCCGGTCGTGACCTTTGGCGTCCTCTGGTTTCTCGCCGTGCTGGCCCCGTCGTCGAGCATCGTTCCCCTCCGCGAGGGCATGGCCGAGCACCGTGTGTATCTGGCGAGCGCCGGGCTGATCGCGATCGTGGTCGAACGGGCGGCGGTGTGGCTGGCGGGGCGGCGGTTCGCGGCGGCGCGGCTGCCGGTGGTGGCGGCATCGTGCGCCGCGCTGGTGATCCTTGGTGTGCTGACCGTCAGGCGCAACGTGGTGTGGTCCAGCCCGGTCACGCTCTGGGGAGAAGCGGTGAACCATGCCGGCGGGATGTGGGAGCCGCACTACGCGCTGGCCGACTCGCTGCGCGAGGCGGGCGACTGCCACCGCGCCATTGCCGCCTATGAGCGCGTCGTCGAGCTGGCGCCAGGGCACCGGGATGCGTATACGAACCTCGGGATCTGCCTGGCGCAGACGGGACAGCTGCCGGAGGCCGAGAGGGCGTTCCGCGACGCGCTCGAGATTGACCCGGGCTTCGTGCGGGGCTATACCAACCTTGGTGCGCTGGCACTCCTCGAGGGGGATGCCGAACGGGCGCGGGATTTCTACCGCGAGGCCCTGGCCCACGACCGCGGCAACGTCCTGGCGCGGCTGCAGCTCGCCAGCCTGTTGGAGCATACCTTCAGGGATTACCATGCCGCGGCGCGGATGTGCGGCGAGGCGCGCCAGCTGGCGCCGGCAACGCCCGGGGTCGAGGAGTGCGTCACGCGCAATCAGCGGCTGGCGGCGGAGCGGGATCAGGGCCGATGAGCCGGCGACTGCGCGTCCTCCATGCGATCCACGATTTCCTTCCCCGGCACCAGGCGGGCTCGGAGATTTACGCCTTCGATCTGGCCCGCGAGCAGTGCGCGCGGCACGACGTCTTCGTGCTGGCGGCGGAATACGATCCGTCGGCGCACCACGGCACGCTGCGATGGCGGGCGCATGACGGGCTGCCGGTGATCGAGGTCGTGAACAACTGGGAGTGCGACGGGTTCGATCGGAGCTATCAGTCGCCGCGCCTCGATGAGCAGCTCGGCCACGCGCTCGACGCGGTGCGGCCGGACGTCGTCCACGTGCATAGCCTGTTCAACCTGTCGTTCGGCCTCCCCCGGCTGGCGCGCGAGCGCGGCGCCTCGGTGGTCGGGACCCTGCACGACTACACCCTCGTCTGTCCGTCGGGGGGGCAGCGCGTGCACGTGGCGGAGGAGTACGTCTGCGAAGAGATCGACGCGGAGCGCTGCAGCCGGTGCTTCGTGCAGTCGCCGCTCTACAGCCAGATGGCCGCCGGCCGGGCGACCCGCCTCCCAGGCGGCCGAATGCTGGGGCGCGCCGCGAAGTGGATGAGGCGGGTGGCGCCCTCGGCGGCGACCGCCGCCGCCGCGGCGCTCGACGCCGGCCCGGTGACCGCCGGCGACATCCGCCGCCGTCTCGCCCACGCCCGCGGCGTGTTCGAGGCCGTGGACCTCTGGGTCGCGCCGTCCGCTTCACTCGGGGCCGAGTTCGTCCGCCTCGGCCTCGACCCGCGCCGGCTGGAAATCTCCGACTACGGATTCGCCGGAA
>JBDTOB010000307.1:0-4246 GCA_039933435.1 Acidobacteriota bacterium
GTCCACCGCGCTCGCTGTTACGGCCGTTGCCGTGACGGCGCTGCTCCCGCTCGCGTATGCGGGAACGAAGTACGTCGACCAGTTCCCGGCCGACTACGACTACGTCTCAGGGAAGAGTCGGCCGTTCGCACCGAGCCTCGCGAAGACGAGCACGGGCGGTGCGTTCGATGCGCGCACGCTGGCCGGCTCGCGGTCGTGTGGGACCGCGGGTTGTCATAAGCAGATCGTCGCCGAGTGGCTGCCGAGCGCGCACCGGTATGCCGCGATGGACCCGCTCTTCCAGGGTATCCAGAGCACGATGGCGAAGCAGAACGGGCCGGAATCGACGCGCTACTGCGGCGGGTGCCACGATCCGATCTCGCTCTTCTCAGGCACGAAGAACATCTTCGTCAAGGACCTCACGAGTCTCGACGGCTACCAGGAAGGCGTTTCGTGCCTGAGTTGCCACTCGATCCAGGAGACCGACATCAAAGGCAACGCCAGCTATACGATGTCGCGGCCGACCGAGTATCTGTGGCAGTGGCAGACCGCGGGACCGGCCCGCCTCGCGCGCGATTTCCTGATCCGGACGTACCCCGACGAGCACAACCGGCTGAGCAAGCGCCTGTTCAAGACGCCGCAGTACTGCGCGGCGTGCCACAAACAGTTCATCGACGCCGAGGTGAATCGAGTCGGGTGGGTCCAGTTGCAGAACCAGTACGACAACTGGGCCAACAGCCATTGGAATCACAAAGGCGACCCGAGGAAGACCGTGGAGTGCCGCGAGTGCCACATGCCGCTCGTGGACTCAACCGACCCATCGGCTGGCGACGCCGCGGACTACAACCGGACGCCGCTGGACGGACGGCACCGGAGCCACCGGTTCATCGCCGCCAACCAGCTCGTGCCGGCCTTGCAGAAGCTGGAAGGCTGGGAGGAGCAGGTGCGGCTCACCGAGGAATGGCTGCAAGGCACGCGTCGGATTCCCGAGATCGAGGACAAGTGGGCGACGGGCCCGATCGTCAAGGTGGCGCTCGACCTGGGTACCACAAGGCGGCCCGGCATCATTCCCATCCGGGTGGTGCTGACGTCGAACAAGGTGGGACACGACTATCCCACCGGTCCGCTCGACATGATCCAGAGCTGGATCGAGATCCACGTCGTCGATGCGCAGGGCCGCGAGATCTTCTCGTCCGGCACGCGGGACACGCGCAATTTCATCGTACCAGGTACGTTCCTGTTCAAGGCCGAGCCGGTGGACCAGCACGGCAACCTCATCGACCGGCACAACCTGTGGGAGATGGTCGGCGTCCGGTTCCGCCGCGCGCTCTTCCCAGCCTTCTCCGACGCCGTCGAGTATCAAGTGGACTGGGCGGGCGTCGTCGGCGGAGAGGGTGCGGGGGCGTCCGGCGCAGGAGTTCGTCGGCACTTCGAGATCCCGCAGCCGTCGCGACCAGGAAGGTACAACGTGACGGCGAGCCTGCAGTACCGCAAGGTGGACCAGTTCCTCATCAATTACCTCATGGGCGAGAGTTCCGGCATCACAGCGCCAGTCGTCGAGATCGGACGCGCCCGTGCGGTGATCGACGTACCGCCTGGTGCGCCGGCCGGCCGTGCCCGACTGGTCGTCACGGGCCCGTAGTGGCGGGCTGTCCGCACGCAAAGGAGTCCACCCGTCCATGCATCGCACCGAGACGCCATCTCGACTGAGTCAACGCCAGCGGCGGACCATCAGGACAGGCGGCGTCATGCTGGTGGCGATTATTCTTGGCGGCGCCGCGCTCGTCTTCAGCAATCGTGACCGGCGGCCCAGTCAGTACAGGCCCGGCGAGGTCAACACCGATATCGCGGAATCGCTCACGCGACACCTGCCGCGCGACGCACCGGCCCCGAAGCTGGTGGACGTGACGCAGGAAGCCGGCCTTGCGGACTTCGTGACGTTCGCCGGCGAACGCAGCTCTCAACTCCCTGAGGACATGGGACCCGGCGCGGCCTGGGGTGATTACGACAACGATGGCGACGACGATCTGTTCCTCGTCAGCGCTGGTGGACCGCTGACTGCCGCGCCCGAACGGTTGGCGCCGAGCGCGCTCTTCGAGAACCTGGGCGACGGCCACTTCCGACGTGTCGCCGACTTTCCGGAGCCTCGCGTGATCGGACTCGGCGCAGCATGGGGCGATGTCGACGGCGACGGCTGGATCGACCTTGTCGTCACCGGCTACAACACGCTGCTGCTCTTCCGCAACCAGCACGGCCACTTCGTGCGTGACACGAAGTTCGCCGGCCAATTCCGGCATGGCTTCTGGTCCGACGCCGCCTGGGGCGACTTCGACAACGATGGTGACCTCGACCTGTACGTCTGTGGCTACGTGCAGTACGTCGAGGCGGGCGGCAGTCGCGCGACCGCGTCGGAACAGAACCGTATCGCTGTGCCCTACACGCTGAACCCGGCCTCATACGAGCCGCAACGAAATCTGCTTTTCAGGAACAACGGCGCGGGTACATTCACCGAGGTGGCCGAGCAACTCGGGGTCGCCAATCCGGATGGGCGCAGCCTGAGCGCGCTCTGGCACGACTTCGACGATGACGGGTGGCTGGACCTGTACGTAGCCAACGACATCTCGGACAACGTGCTCTATCACAACGTCAAGGGCCGGTTCGAGGACATCAGCGATTCCACTCATGTCGGCGATTATCGCGGCGCGATGGGGCTGGCCGCCGGCGACTGGAACCGGGACGGCGACGACGATCTATTCATCACCCATTGGATCGCACAGGAGAACGCGCTCTACGATTCGCTGCTGAAGGACATCGGTCACCTGAGCTTCGTCGATGCCGCAGACGTGACGGGCCTCGGCCAGGTCGCGCTGCCGATGGTCGGCTGGGGAACGGAGTTCGTCGACCTCGACGCCGACGGCTGGCTCGACCTCGTCGTGGCCAACGGCAGCACCTTCGAGACGGAGGACACGCCGAAGCAGCTCAAACCCCAGAATCCGTTTCTCTTGTGGAATCGCCATGGGGAGTTTTTTTACGACCTGGCGCCGCTCGCCCCGGCGCTGGCGACGGCGCACGTCGCACGCGGGCTCGCCGTCTCGGACTTCGACAACGACGGCGACGTGGACATCCTCATCGCCAGGCACGGCGGGCCGGTACAGCTCCTGCGCAACGACATGCAGCAGGGGCACTGGGCGGAGGTGGTACTGCGCGCGCGTCCGAAGGGCCGCACAGCTACAAGCCCCGCGATTGGGGCGCAGGCCGTGGCGCACGTCAAGGACGCGGCCCTCCGGCGCGCGGTAACCAGTGCGTCGTACTTGTCGCAGAGCACAACGGTTCTCCATTTCGGCCTCGGAGACGCGACATCGATCGACCGGCTCGACGTGCGCTGGCGTGGCGTATCGGTCAGCACCTATACCGGGCTGGCGGCGGGTCAGGCGTGGGAGATCGTCGAGGGCGACCCGGTCCCGCGACAGCTGGTCCGCAGGCCACGGTCACAGCCCGCAGGAGCCACGACCATGCCCTCGACGCTGCCCGAGGAGATGACCGAGCGCGAGCGTCTGATTGCCTTCTGGGACAGGCACCGCGCCGGCATGCAGGCGCTGAAGGTCGAGCAGAACTGCCCGAAGGCCATCGCGCTGTTCCGCCAGGCGCTGACCTATGACCCCGCGCACGAGGATGTCCGCTACTCCCTCGGCAACTGCCTGGCCGCCGAGGGAGACATCGATGGCGCACTCGCGCAGTACGAACAGCTCACGCGCGACAATCCGCAGAGCCATCGCGGGTATGCGCGGTGGGGCACGCTGCGGGCGATGACCGCACGGTCCGCAGCCGACCTGTCGAGCGCCGAGGAGGCGCTCGACAAGGCGCACCGCCTCAACCCCGAGGAAACGGGTGTCCTGCTCGTGCTGGGTGAAGTCGCGTTGATGCGGGGCCAGCCCGCGGTGGCCCGGCAGCGCCTGGCCTCGGCGTGCCAGACGAACTCGCGCGCCACGGGCGGCTTCTTCCTGCTGGGGTACCTGCGATGGAAACAGGGCGACGCCGCTGGCGCTAGCGATCTGCTCGAGGAAGCGCGTAAGGCGCAGGGCCCGGAGTGGAAACCGAAGGGCGCGACTGCCGAGGGTGATGTCGCGAAGAAGGCGCTCACCGAGACGACGCCGCTGTCGCGTTTCTGGGAGAGCTGGGACGGTGCACCCGCGCCGAGGCACGCGTACGGGCGCCTCGAGGCCTACCTGAAGACCGTCGTACACTGAGGCCGCGCCGGATCGAGATC
>JBDTOB010000308.1:0-4237 GCA_039933435.1 Acidobacteriota bacterium
GCGACCGCCGCGCCCGTCACTGAGGGCAGCGTCGGGGCAGGCGCCGGAGCGACGCTCGGCAAGCTCGGGGGCATGTCGCGGGCGATGAAGGGGGGCGTCGGCAGCGCCGCCATCCGCACCCCGGACGGCCTCATCGTCGCCGCGCTGGTCGTCCTCAACCCACTCGGCGACATCGTCGACCCCGACACCGGCCGGATCGTCGCCGGCGTGCGGAACGGCTCCGGCGGCGGATTCGCCGACGCGCGCCGCTTGATTCGCGGCGGTGCGGTCCGGGTCACCCGCGGCGACAACTCCACCATCGGCGTGGTCGCCACCAACGCCAGGCTGACCAAAACCCAGGCGTCCTACCTCGCGCAGCTGACCGACGATGGCTATGCGAGGGCGATCTGGCCGATTCACACGCGCGTGGACGGCGACACGGTGTTTGCCGTCGCCACCGGCACGAGAAGCGGCGAGACCGATATGTTGACGCTGGGGGCGCTGGCGGCCGACGTGATGGCGAGCGCCATTCTGCGGGCCGCGACCCAGGCGACCGGCCTGCCGGACATCCCGGCCGTGCGGGACCTGGCGCCGGCCGCCGGGCCAGTGCACCCATGACCCCGGGGCTCGATCGGCGCGCCTTCCTCCGTGCCGCGGCGGTGCTCGGCGCCGCGCCGCTGATCGGCGACGGGCGGGGCGCGGCCGCGCAGGGCTCCCCGGCCATCGTCTCTGCACCCGGATCGCGTCCGGACATGCCGTTTGGTGTGGCGGCGGGAGACGTCGCGAACGGCCGCGCCGTGGTCTGGAGCCGCGCCGATCGCGCGGCGCGGATGGTGGTCGAGTATTCGACCACCGAGCGCTTCACCGACGTGCGCCGGGTGCGCGGGCCCGCCGCGCTCGAGTCTTCCGACTTCACGGCGCGCGTGGTGCTGACGGATCTTCCTGAGGGCCAGCGGATTTTCTACCGCGTCCTCTTCCAGGATCTCTCGGACCTGCGCAGCTGGAGCGAACCGTCGGCCGGCAGCTTCACCACCCCGGCGGCGTCGCCGCGCGACCTCACCATCGCATGGTCGGCCGATACCGTCGGCCAGGGGTGGGGCATCAACCCCGAGTGGGGCGGCTTGCGCATGTACGAGACCATGCGCCGCGCCCAGCCGGACCTCTTCATCAACGTCGGCGACACCATCTATGCCGACCAGCCGGTGCTCGCGGAGGTGACGCTGGACGACGGGTCGATCTGGAAGAACGTGGTGACGCCGGCGAAGTCGAAGGTCGCCGAGACCCTCGACGAATACCGCGGCTGCTACCAGTACAACCTCGGCGACGACCACATGCGCCGCTTCATCGCCGAGGTGCCGCAGGTGGTGATGTGGGACGATCACGAGGTTCGCGACAACTGGTTCTGGGAGCGCCGCCAGGATGCCGACGCGCGCTACCGGGTGAAGTCGGTGGCGCTGCTGGCGGCGCGGGCGCGCCAGGCCTTCTTCGAATACAACCCGCTGCCGCTCGTCGGCGACGATCCCGAGCGCGTCTACCGCTCGATTCCGCTCGGTCCGCTGGTCGAGGTGTTCGCGCTCGACATGCGCAGCTACCGCGGCGCCAACGGCCCCAACCGCCAGCCGGCGCTCGACGCCTCGTCGGCCTTCCTCGGCCCCGCGCAGATCGCCTGGCTGAAGCACGCCCTCGCGGCGAGCCGCGCCACCTGGAAGATCATCGCCGCCGACATGCCGCTCGGGCTGGTGGTGGCGGACGGCCCGGACGCGTTCGAGGCGGTGGCGAACAGGGACGACGGCCCGCCGCTCGGCCGCGAGCTCGAGATCGCCGACCTGCTGGCCTTCATCCAGCGCCAGCGAATCCGCAACACGGTGTGGATTACCGCCGACGTCCATTACTGCGCCGCGCATCATTACGACCCGGCGCGGGCGCGGGTCACGGCCTTCGATCCGTTCTGGGAGTTCGTCGCCGGGCCGCTCCATGCGGGAACCTTCGGCCCCGGCGCGCTCGACCGCACCTTCGGCCCCGAGCTGCGCTTCTCCGGGATTCCGCCGGGAACGAAGGGCAACCGCCCGCCCAGCGACGGCCTGCAGTTCTTCGGGACGCTGAAAGTCGACGCGAAAACCCGGGCCCTGACGGCCCAGCTTCGGGATGTCGCCGGCAGGACGCTCTTCAGCATCGATCTCCCGCCCGCCGGTTGACCGCGTGATAGGCTAAAATGTTGCCGGTCCCCGCGCGAAAGTGGCGGAACTGGCAGACGCGCCGGACTTAGGATCCGGTGGCCGAGAGGCCGTGGGGGTTCGACTCCCCCCTTTCGCAAACCCTCCCAGCTCGCGCAGGGTCGAGCGAGCTGCAGAGGTTTGCGTCGCGCCGTAGCGCCGACGGCGCGAAGGCGGACCGACATTCGCCCGGAAACTCAAGCACTGTTCCCCATGAAGACTGAATACATAGACGTCAGCGACACTCAGAAGAACCTCGTGGTCGAGATCCCCAGCACCATCGTCGATGCCGAAATCGACAAGGTGGCGCGCGACTACAGCAAGGCGGCGCGTATTCCGGGCTTCCGCCCCGGCAAGGTGCCGGCCAAGGTCGTCCGCCAGCGCTTCCGCGACCAGATTCTGCACGACGTCGCGCACGGGCTGATCCCGCGCGCCGTGGACGAGGCGCTGCGCGAGCGCGGCGTCGAGCCGGTCGACACCCCCGACATCCGCGACGTCGTCGTCGAGGAAGGGCAGCCGCTGAAGTTCACGGCGACGTTCGAGACCGTGCCGCCGATCGAGCCGGGGGACTACGCCGGGATCACCCTGCACGAGAAGGCCCAGCGGGTCGAGGACGCGACCGTCGACGAGGCGCTGGCGGGGCTGCGCGAGCGCGCGGCACGCTACGAGCCGGTCGAAGGGCGCGCCGTCGACGCGGGCGACTCGGTGGTGATGGACATGGTGCGCACGGCGATGCCCAAGGCGGAGGCGGACGAGCCGCTGGTGGTGATTGCCGGCGAGCCGACAGCGCCCCGTGCCGCGGCTGAGCCGCAGACCGACCGGCACGAAGCGGTCACGGTCGAGATTGGCGCCGCCGCCAATCCGCCCGGGTTCGACGAGCATCTGCTCGGCCTCAACGCCGGGGACGAGAAATCCTTCGAGGTGCAGTACCCGGCCGACTACGCCATCGAAGAGCTGGCGGGCACGACCGTCACCTACCAGGTGGCGGTCAAGGCCATCCGCCGGCGGGTCTTGCCCGAGCTCGACGACGAGTTCGCCAAGGATCTGGGGGATTTCGAGAACCTGGAGGCGCTGCGCGGCCGGGTGCGGGGGGACCTCGAGCACGAGGCGATGCACGAAGCCGAGCGCGAGGCCCGGAGCGAACTGCTCGCCCAGCTGGCATCGCGGGTCACGTTCGACGTGCCCGCCGCCCTGCTCAACCGTGAGATCGACCGGCGGGTCGAGGAGTTCGTCCGCCGGCTGATGGACCAGCAGGTCGACCCGATGAAGGTCAACATCAACTGGGAGGAGTTCCGCGACAAGCAGCGCGAGGCGGCGCTCGAGGCGGTCCGCGGCGCGCTGGCGCTCGACGAGGTGGCGCGGCGGGAGCAAATCGCCGCCACCGAGGAGGAGATTGCCGCCGAGGTCGAGCGCTACGCCGAGCGCAGCGGCCGGACGCCGGCCGCGGTGCGGGCCCGGCTGGAGAAGGAAGGGGGCATCGCCCGCCTGTATTCGGGCATCAAGCGGGAAAAAACGCTGGCCTTTCTGCTGTCCCGGGCCACAAAGGTTCCGGCCTGATCGGCCGATACGGTAATTGACATTCGCCGGACGGGGCGTGGTACAATCAGGACATCGTTCCTGACCCTGCCTCTTACGACGACGGCTTCCCCAGCAATCCGATTTTCGAGCGAACAACTCCGGGGTTCGATGTCTATGTCTGAACGCATGCAGCTCATCCCGATGGTGGTCGAACAGACCAACCGGGGGGAACGCGCCTACGATATTTTTTCGCGTCTTCTGAAAGACAGCATCATCTTCGTCGGGACGCCCATCGACGACAACGTGGCGAATCTCGTCATCGCCCAGATGTTGTTTCTCGAGGCGGAGGACCCGGATCGCGACATCCTGCTGTACATCAACAGCCCCGGGGGGGTGGTCACGGCCGGCATGGCGATTTACGACACCATGCAGTTCATCAAGCCGGACGTCCAGACCTACTGCATCGGGCAGGCGGCCTCGGTGGCGGCGGTGCTGCTGGCCGCGGGGGCGAAAGGAAAGCGTTTCTC
>JBDTOB010000309.1:0-4233 GCA_039933435.1 Acidobacteriota bacterium
GGCAATCCAGATGAACGGGTTGGTCAGATCCGCCCACAGCAGCGTCGGCACCAGCACCGAGGTGAGAATCAGCAGCCCGCCCATGGTCGGCGTCCCCGCCTTGGTGCGGTGCGTCGCCGGGCCGTCCTGGCGGACGACCTGGCCGATCTGGAACTGCTGCAGCTTGCGGATCATCACCGGCCCGACGAAGAGGCCGATGATCAGCGCCGTCAGGCTCGCACCGGCGGTGCGGAACGTGATGTAGCGGAACACGTTGAGGACGGCGAACTCGCGATGCAGCGGGTAGAGCAGGTGGAACAGCATCAGGCGAACTCCACCTGCAGGCGATCGACGACGGCGTCGGTACCGACGCCGCGGGAGCCCTTGACCAGGACCAGGTCGCCGGGCCGGGTGCGCGCCGCGGCGATCTCCGCGGCCTCGGCACTGGTGCCGGCGTGAATGACGCAGGCGACCGGCATGCCGGCGCGGACCGCGGCCGCCGCCATGACGCGGGCGGCTTCGCCGCCGACGGTGACCAGCAGCTGCAGCCCCGCGGCGGCCGCGGCGGTGCCGCAGGCGTCGTGCAGCCGGGTGGCGTGCGCGCCCAGCTCGAGCATCTCGCCGAGGACGGCCACCTTGCGGGCGCTGCCGGTCGCGGACGCGACCGCCTCGAGCGCGCGGTGCAGCGCTGCAGGGCTGGAATTGTAGGAATCGTCGATGAGCGTCAGCCCGCCGGGCAGGCGGATGACTTCACCGCGCCGCGGCGCCGCGCGCAGCGCCGTCGCCGCCGCCGCGATGGCGTCGAGCGGCACCTCGAGCTCGACCGCCACCGCGGTCGCCGCCAGGACGTTGGCGAGGTTGCCCAGGCCGAGCAGCGGCGTCTCCAGATCGAACGCCCCGGCCGGCGTCGTCACCCGCGCGGCGGTCCCCGCCAGCCCTCGCCTCACCACCGCCGCCGCCCGCACGTCGGCGGGCTCGTCGATGCCGAAGGTCACCACCCGGCCGGCGAAGGCGCCCCGCCGTCCAGCGATTCTCGCGTCGTCTGCATTGGCCACCAGGACGTCGTCCGCGTCCGCCTGTTCGAGAATCTCCGCTTTGGCGTCGGCAATCGCGTCGGCGGACTCGAAGAAGCCCAGGTGCGCGTCGCCGACATTGGTCCAGACCCGGATGTCGGGCTCGGCGATGCCCACCAGCGTGCGGATCTCGCCGGCGTGATTCATTCCGAGCTCCACCACCGCGACCTCGGGGCCGGATCGCAGGTCGAGCAGGGAGAGCGGCAGACCGATGTGGTTGTTCAAGTTGCCCCTGTTCCGATACACCCGGTGACGCGTCTCGAGAAAGCTGGCGGCAATCTCCTTGGTCGTGGTCTTGCCGGCGCTGCCGGTGATCGCCACCACCGTCGCGCCAGCCCGCCGCCGCACCTCGCGCGCCATGTCCTGCAGCGCCCGGGTGGTATCCGCCACCCGGATGAAGGGATGGCGGCCGATCGCCGCTGCCCCCTGCCCGTCGATCAGCGCCCCCGAGGCGCCGCGGGTGAAGGCCTGCTCGACGAAGCGGTGGCCGTCGAACCGGTCGCCGCGAATCGCCACGAACAGGTCACCGGCGGCCAGCGTCCGCGAATCGATCGAGATGCCGCCGACCTCCTGCTGCGCATCCGCGGCGTCGAGCGCTCCCCCGGTCGCGGCGGCGACGTCGGCCCAGGTCAGTCGAACTTCGCCCACGCCCTACGACACCTTCGAACGGGACCGGCGCCGGGCCAGCGTCGCCCGCGCCACCTCGACATCGTCGAACGGCGTCACCTGGTCGCCGACGACCTGATACTTTTCGTGGCCCTTGCCGGCAATCAGGACCAGGTCCCCGGGACGCGCGTCGCGAACCGCGCGCTCGATCGCCGCCTTGCGGTCGACGATGGCGAGGCAGGCGGTGGACTTCGGCGCGGCCTGGCCGCGCGGCGGCAGGCGATCGGCGGGGACGACGATGCCGCGCTTGATGTCTTCGATGATCTGCTCGGGATCCTCGGAGCGGGGATTGTCGGAGGTGACGATCACGAGATCGCTGAGCCGCGCCGCGACCGCGCCCATCAGCGGCCGCTTCGACTTGTCGCGATCCCCGCCGCAGCCGAAGACGGTGATGACCCGCCCGGCCGCCAGCGGCCGTGCCGTCTCCAGCAGGTTCTTGAGCGCATCGTCGGTGTGCGCGTAATCGACGACGACGCGGACGTCGTCGGCCGGCTCGGAGACCAGCTGGAAGCGCCCTGGCACGGCGGCCAGCTGCGCAATGCCGGCTTCGATGGCGCCGAACGGGACATCGAGCGAGACCGCCGCGGCGACCGCGGCGAGGATGTTGTAGGCGTTGGGGCGTCCGACCAGCGGCGAGCGGAGCCGCAGCGTCCCGCGCGGCGTGCGCACCTCGAACGAGAGTCCGTCGAGGGAGAAGGTCAGCGGCCCGGGACGGACGTCGGCGGCGGCGTCGATGGCATACGTCACCGGGCGGCGGGTCGCGGCGGCGAAGTCGGCGCCGCGCCGGTCGTCGAGGTTGGTGATGCCGGTGGCGCCGTCGGGCAGCAGCTCGAACAGCCGGCGCTTGGCCGCGAAGTACTGCTCCATGTCGCCGTGGAAGTCGAGGTGGTCGCGGGTGAGGTTGGTGAAGATGGCGGCGGCGAAGTGCAGGTGGTCGGCGCGGCGCAGCGCCAGCGCGTGCGACGAGACCTCCATGACGCAGGCGCCGCAGCCCTCGGTCACCATGTCCCGCAGCAGCCGCTGCAGCTCCGGGGCCTCGGGGGTGGTCCGCGCGGTCTCGACTTCGCGGCTGCCGATGCGATGGCCGACGGTGCCGATGCGCCCGCAGCGGATGCCGTTGGCTTCGAAGATCGAGGTCAGCAGATAGGCGGTCGTGGTCTTGCCATTGGTGCCGGTGATGCCGACCAGCGTCAGCGCCTCGCTGGGACGGCCTGCAAAGGCGGCCGCCAGCGCCGCCAGCGCCAGGCGGCCGTCGGCGACGCCGATCCAGGGGGCGTCGAGTCCCGCAGGGCGGGCGCCGTCCGAGACGACGGCGATCGCCCCCCGGCCAACGGCGTCCCGGGCGAACGCGCCGCCGTCGGCGTGGGCGCCGCGCAGCGCCACGAAGACCGATCCCGGCTGCACCTGGCGCGAGTCCCAGGTCACGTCGCTCACCTCGCTCGCCGCCGCGGGACCGAGCGGCGGCGGGCCGGCGACGAGCTCGGGCTCGAGCTGCTGGAGCTCCCGCAGGAGCCCGGACAGCGTCATTGACGCTCCCCCGCGGCGAGCGGCGCCGGCCGGCGTCTGAGCCCGAGGACGCAGATCTCGTCCTGGCCGAGCGGGGTGCCGGCGGCCGGCGATTGCTCGGCGACGAAGCCGCTGCCCTGCATGCGCGCGGTCAGCCCGGAGCGGGTCAGCAGCCGCACCGCCTCACGCGCGCTCAGTCCGTGCAGGTCCGGCATCAACCCGTCGGGCTCCGGATCGGTGACCACCGCGGGCCGCGCCCCGACCTGCTGGGTGGTCATGCCGTCGGGGTCCGACTGCTGTTTCACGACCATCACCGGCGACGGCGGATTGACGGTGGGACCGATGCCGAGGTGGCGCAGCGTCGCTTCGGCGATCCGCTTGAAGATCGGGCCTGAGACGGTGGCGCCGTAGTAGCCCTTGGTGTGGGGCGAGTCGATCACCACGACGATGACCACGGCGGGGTTGCGCGACGGCACGAAGCCGACGAACGAGGCGTTGTAGTCCACCTTCGAGTAGCGGCCGTTGACCAGCTTCGAGGCGGTGCCGGTCTTGCCCGCCACCGTGTAGCCGTCGATGTTGGCGAAGCGCTTGCCGGTGCCGCGATCGACCACCGCTTCCATGATCTCGGTCAGCGCCGCGGCGGTGTCGGGGGTGATGGCGCGGCGCAGCACCTTGTGCGCGATCGGCTCGCGGCGGCCGTCGCGGATGAAGGCGCGAACGACGCGCGGCTCCATGATCTCGCCGCCGTTGGCGACCGCGCTGACCGCGGTGGCCATCTGCAGCGGCGTGACGCCGACCTGATAGCCCATCGACACCGAGGCCAGCGCGCTGGCGTCGAGCCGCGACGGGTTCCAGACGATGCCGGGGCTGGCGCCGCGGAAGTCCGGGGCCAGGGTCTGTCCGAAGCCGAAGCGGGTGATGTAGCGGCCGAGCCGCTCGGGCCCGAGCCGTTGCCCGACCTTGATCGCCCCGACGTTGCTCGACTGGGCGATGACGTCGATGAACGGCA
>JBDTOB010000310.1:0-4206 GCA_039933435.1 Acidobacteriota bacterium
TCGTAGATCCAGCCTGCCCCGGCCGCTTCCGCGGCCTGCCGCTTCTCCTGCAGCGCCGCCGGAGCGCAGTAACAGTAGTAAGCGCTGCCGGCCTCGACCAGCGTCTCCACCTTCCGCCGGTAGCCCTCGATCCGCTGCGACTGGAAGTAGGGAGCATGCGGACCGCCGATGTCCGGCCCTTCATCCCAGTCGAGCCCCAGCCAGCGCAGCCCGTCGACGATGCCCGCTACCATCTCCCACGAGGAGCGCTCGGTGTCGGTGTCTTCGATCCGCAGCACGAACGTGCCCCCCTGCCGCCGCGCCTGCAGCCAGTTGAAGAGCGCCGTCCGCGCGCCGCCGATATGGAGATACCCGGTGGGCGAGGGAGCAAAGCGGACGCGGATCATGGGTCCATTGTCAGCGATCGGCGCGCAACTGTCAGCACAAGCCGTCAGGCGTCGCTTCAGGCGGGGCGGGGCTGAGGGGAGAGCTTCTTAAAATATCTCCCCGAAATATGACCAGAAGTACTCGCGGCTCTTGTCGAGCAGGGACCGGTGGCGCCATTGCTGCAGGTCGAGGCGCGTGGCGGACTTCAGGTCCCGCTCGAAGTCCTCCAGGAAGCGGCCCGCCAGCGACGGCGAGGAGACGGCGATATTGAGCTCGTCGTTGAGCTCGAGCGAGCGGTTGTCGAAGTTGGCCGACCCGAACATGCTCCACACGCCGTCCACCACCAGCGTCTTGGTATGCATCATCGTCGGCTGGTATTCGTAGATTTCGATGCCCATCGACATCAGCCTGTCGTAGCTCTCACGCGAGGCGTACTTCACCGGCATCGCGTCGGTCTTGTCTCCTTCGACGAGGACGCGAATCTTGACGCCGCGGGCGGTCGCGTCCCTGAAGGCCCAGTCGCTCGACTCGTCGGGGACGAAGTACGGCGTGGTGATGTCGATGCTGTGGCGCGCTGAGGCGATCGCCAGGAGGTAGAGCCGCTTGAGGTCATTGCTCCCCCCGGTCGGGGAGCTGCGCAGCGCAATCGCGGCGCCTCCCGATCCCGTCGCGGCCGCTTCATCGTCCAGCTCCGGCGTCACTTCCCCGGCCGTCTCGATGAAGTTCTCGTAGAAGCTCGCCTCGACGAGGCGGACGATGGGGCCGCGCATGCGGACCTGGGTGTCGCGCCAGTGGTCCTTGTCCTGGGCGTTGCCGAGCCAGTGGTCGGCCATGCCGACGCCGCCGCTGAAGCCGATCTCGCCGTCGACCACCAGGATCTTGCGGTGGGTCCGGTAATTCACTTCCTCGAGCGAGTACCAGCTGATCGAATTGAACCGCGCGACGCGGCAGCCCGCCGCCTCGAGCCGCTTGATGTCGTCGTCCGACATCCCGCTGCCGCCGACCGAGTCGACCACCAGGTTCACCCGGACGCCGCGGCGGGCTGCGGCTTCGAGGGCGGCGCTGAACTGGCGGGCCACCTCCCCTTCCTCGTAGATGTAGGTTTCCAGGCTGATGCGGCGCTTCGCGCCGTTGATGGCGCCGAGCATCGCCGGGAAGATGGCGTCGCCGTTGTCGAGCACGTCGAACTCGTTGCCGTGGGTGAGATCGCTGCCGACCAGCGCGGCGAGGTAGGCGGCATGACGGGGCTCGTCGGCGCCTACGGCGCTGCGGACCTTCAGGGTTTCCTGGTCCTGGGCCAGCAGCAGCAGAAAGGCGACCATGGCGGCCAGAAGGAAAAGGATGAAGAAGGCGCGCTTGACGGGGGACTTAGCCATGAGTCGTCGAGTTTGCAATTTCAAGGCCGCGGTTCGTGTTGACCATCCTGGCCGCGGGCTCTAGACTCCGCCGAGTCGCCACCGCGCGAGGAGGATCCAGTGAATCGACGAACGTTTCTCAAGGCGCTCACAGCGGCCCCGGCCCTCGGCTGCGCCCTGCCGGGCCTGGCCGCCGCGGCCCTGCCGGCGGCCAGGATTACCCGGGTCAGGATCTACAAGCCCCCCGTCCTGAACCCGCTCTTCAACCAGAGCAACATGGTCGTCACGGTCGAGACCGACATCGGCATCACCGGCATCGGCGAGGGGGGCGCGAAGGACACGCTGGAGCAGGTTGCCGGAACGCTGATCGGCAAAAATCCCTTCCGGATCGACGCCATCTGGCAGGAAGCCTACCTCGCCTGGTTTTATCCTCCGGGGCGCGAAAAGGCCCACGCGCTGGGGGCGCTCGACCTCGCGCTCTGGGACATCAAGGGCAAGGCGCTCGGGCTGCCCGTCCACGAGTTGCTCGGCGGCCGGGCCCGCGATTACTGCGAGTGCTACGCCACCGGTGGTGTCACCCCTCCCGGCAGCACCGCCCCCAGCCTCAAGGAGCGGGCCGCCGCGACCATGGCGGCCGGCTACCGCGCCTTCCGCATGGGGGCGGGCGATCCCGCGGTCGGCGAGGTCTTCGATACCCGGACGATGGTCCGGCGGGTGGCCCGCGACTGCCGCGACGTGCGCGAGGCGGTCGGACCCGATGGCAACTGGTGCATCGATTTCCACCAGCGCTTCGACATGAATGATGCGCTGCGCCTGTGCCGGGCGATCGAGGAATACGAACCGTTCTTCGTCGAGGATCCGGTCCGCGACGAGAACGCCCTGCAGGACATACCCAGGCTCCGACAGATGACCACGGTGCCGCTGACCCACGGCGAGGAGTGGGGGCTGAAGTGGGATTTCAACCGCCTGGTCGAGAACCACGACGTCGACTTCATCCGCTCGACGCTGCCCAACGTCGGCGGCATCACCGAGATGATGAAAGCCGCGGCGCTTTGCGAAACCCACGCCGTCGGCATTGTCCCGCACTTCACCGGCCCGATCGCGACCGCGGCGCTGGTCAACTGCCTGTCGACGTTCTCCGGTCCGGTGCTCATGGAATACAACTACGGCGGGCGGCCGATCGACTACCTGCCCGAGTGCCTCGACTTCAAGAACGGCAAGGCCTTTGCGAATCAGCGCCCCGGTCTCGGGGTCACCGCGGAGATGAAGCTGCTGACGCCGATCGGAGAGGTGACGGAGCCGGGCCGCCGGAACGTCTACCGGCGGCCGGACGGCTCGCTCTCGCACTGGTGAGGCCGGGCCTCGTTCTCGCGCCGGAGAGGCCGGCGATGCTCACCGTTGCAGCCGGCCTCAGGCCTTGCGATCGTGAATCCAGCTGAACGCCGCTGGCGGCTGCTTTTCGATCGCCGCCGCCCGTCGATCCGCCAGGCGCTCGTAGCGCTGCGCCTGCCGGCAGACCTCGTCCTGGGCTTCCGCCGCGGCGCCGCTGACGCGGCGGCCGGCGAGGTCCCACGCCGCCACCAGGTGCTGGATGATCGAGGCATAGTCGCGCACGGTATAGACACCGGTGCGCTGGGCGACAACGGCGAAGCGGTCGAAGAGGTCGGGCTCGCCGCCGTCCGCCATCAGCCGCCCGGGCATGGCGATGATGCCGCGGATCATGGCGCGGAATGCGAGGATGCCGCCGGCGGGATCCTGGTCGAGCACTTCGCTCATCATGCGGGTGTAGAAAGTTTCGTGGCGGGCCTCGTCGCCGGCGATGATGCCGCAGATCCGCGCCAGGCTGTCGTCCCCCTGCTGCCGCGCGATGCGGCCGACGTTGCCGTGCGAGATGCGGGTGGCGCGCTCCTGGAAGGAGGTGTAGATCAGGATGTTGTAGGGGTCGGGCTGGGTTTTCGGATCGAAGCCATTGGCGATGAGATGGTGCACCGTCTGCTCGACGGCGCGCATGTCGACCCGGCCGGTCAGCCGCAGGTAGGCGTTCAGCAGATCCCCGTGGCGGTTCTCCTCGGCGGTCCAGCCGCGCAGCCAGCGTGCCCACGGCCCGGGCCCGGTGCCCTCGTCGTCGCGCACCAGCGCGTTGAGCGCCATCGAGTAGCTGGGGAGCGCCTCTTCGGTGACCATGTCGCCGACCAGGACGACAAGGAGCTCGTCCGAGACGCCCTGCGCGGCCTGCCGGAGCGCGGCGAGGCCCTCCTGCCAGCCCGCGGACTCCAGGTCGGGGAGGTAGTCGCTCGGTTGCCAGGCCTTCTCCACCGGGACCAGTACTTCGAGATGCCGGCCGGCGGCCGGTTCGATGGCCGCGATGACGTCGGCCTGGAGCCGGGTGGTCTCTGTCGGAGGGGTCACGGCGTCATTTCACTCCACGGGCGGTCACGCCGCTGATTCCCTGGCGGAGCCGGCATCGGCGCGCCGCGCCTGTTCG
>JBDTOB010000311.1:0-4199 GCA_039933435.1 Acidobacteriota bacterium
ACATTTGAGGATCTGCCCCGTAGAATCAACAGCTTACGCTAAAGATGAGTGTCCCCCTTGATCAGTCGAGCGGCTTGATGCGGATGTTCTTGTAATACACGGTGCTGTTGGGATCGTGCGCCTGCAGGGCGATCGTTCCGGGGCCGCTCATCGCCCGTCCGGGGCCCTCGCGTCCGCCGGTCCAGTCGGCCGGCTGCGTCCAGTCCACCAGCGGCTTGTCGTTGACCTTCACCGTGATGGTGTGGTCGCGGACGATGATGTGCTCGGTGAACCACTCGTCGTCCTTGGCCGGCGCCTCGGTGACGTCCTGCACGTGATACAGGCTGCCCGATTTCACCGGGTCCTTGACGTAGCTGTTGTTGACCTGGATCTCGAAGCCCTTCTTGGGGAACCCGGTCTCCTGGTATTCCGTCAGGACATAGACGCCGCCGTTGGAATTGGCGCGCGCCATGACATCCACTTTGAGCTCGAAGTTGCGGAACAGATGATTCCGGAACTCGCCATCGTAAAAGGCATGTCCGGCGGTGCCATTGGCGACGATGGCCCCCTCCTTGATGCTCCAGGACGCGGGGTTGGACAGCTTCCAGCCGGTGAAGTCCTTGCCGTTGAACAGGCTGGTCCAGCCGGCCTCCTGGGGCGCGGATTGAAGGGTGAGGGCGAGCAGGAGCGGAACGACGCGCAAAAGAGTGCTCATAATGCGCCGGAGTGTAGCAGACCTCCATGCCTCCCGCACCGGCGCGGCGGCCGCCGGCGGCCCGCTCCGCCGGCGCGAGCGTGGTTTTTCCACGGTGTTTTGCCCGGGGCGCTGCTAGTGTGGGGTGTGCCCGGCGGGCTCGGCCGCAGGCCTTTCTTTTGCGTGTGACCAACCTGATGCGACTACGAGTGCCCCGGTTCCAGTTCATCCATACGGCGCTGGCCGGCCGGCCGCGCGCCCTGGTCGCCACCGTGGTGGCGCTCGCGGCGGTGGTGTTCTTCCTGACGGGATGGGTCGCCTGGTTCAGCTACGACCTCACCGCCGGGCTGCCCGATCGCACCGCCCTCAAGGGCATCGGCGACATGGCGCAGTCCACGACCATCCTCGACGCCTCCGACAGCCCGGTGTTCACGATCTTCAAGGAGCAGCGCATCGACGTGCCGCTCGAAAAGATCTCACCCAACCTGATCAAGGCGGTGATCTCGGTCGAGGACCAGCGCTTCTACGAGCACGGCGGAGTGGACGGCATCCGGGTGATCGCGGCGGCGGTCAAGAACCTCCAGACCGGGCGCCGGTCCGAAGGGGGGAGCACCATCACCCAGCAGCTGGCGCGGCAAAGCTTCCTCAGCCGCGACAAGACCTATCGCCGCAAGATGAAGGAAGTGATTCTGGCGGCCTACATCGAGAAGATGTACAGCAAGCAGGACATTCTCGAGCTCTACCTGAACAAGGTGTATCTCGGCGACGGACTCTACGGCTTCGAGGCGGCGTCGCGCGGATACTTCGGCAAGTCGGCGAAGGATCTGAACGTCGACGAAGCGGCGCTGCTCGCCGGCCTGATCCAGTCTCCGTCGAGCTATGCCCCGACCGTCAACCTCGATCGCGCGGTGGCGCGGCGCAACGTGGTGCTGCAGACGATGGTCAGCTCCGGCGCCATCGACCAGCCGGCCGCCGATCGGGCGAAGAAGGCGCCGGTGCGGCTCAAGAACGCGCTCGAGATCAAGGAGACCTTCGGGCTGTATTTCAAGGAGCAGGTGCGGCGTGAGCTGGTGGAGCGGTTCGGCTGGCAGCGCGTCTACCGCGGCGGCCTGCGGGTCTACACCACCCTCGACGCCGGCATGCAGCAGAGCGCCGAGCAGCTGGTCGAAAAAGCGCTGGTCGAGATCGAGCACCGCCCGCGCTATCCCCACGTGCCGCGGGCCGACGAGCCAGCGCAGAAGGAAGGCGAACTTCCCGTCTACCTCCAGGGCGCGCTGGTGGCGATGGATCCCGGCACGGGCGAAGTCAGGGCAATGGTTGGCGGGCGGGACTTCGACGAGAGCCACTTCAACCGCGCGGTGCAGGCGAAGCGTCAGGCCGGATCGGCCTTCAAGCCGTTCGTCTACGCCGCCGCGCTCGAAGCGGGCTATACGCCGGCCTCGGTCATTTCCAACCTGAACGATCCGATCGCCACCCCGCAGGGCGGGTGGATACCCGAGGACGAGCACTCCACGGCCAGCTCGATGACGGTCCGCACGGCGTTGCGCACCTCCAGCAACCGCGCCGCCGTGCAGATGCTCAACGCCGTCGGCATCCCGAAGGCCGTCGCCTATGCCCAGAAGCTGAACGTCGGCACGCCGCCGAGCGTGCCCTCGCTGGCGCTCGGGGCGAGCGAAGTCACGCTCCTCTCGATCACCGCCGCTTACGGCGCCTTCGCGGACGCCGGCATCGTCCGGGAGCCGGTGCTCGTCCGCAAGGTGGAAGACAGCGACGGCACGGTGCTGTACACGAGCCAGGGCAAGTCGCATCAGGCCGTCAGCGCGGCGACCGCGTTCCTGATGTCGAGCATGCTCGCGGACGTCGTCAATGCCGGCACCGCCTATCGCGCGCGCCAGGTCGGGTTCACGCTGCCGGCGGCCGGGAAGACCGGGACCACCAACGACTACGTGGACGCCTGGTTCATCGGCTACACGCCGCACCTGGTGACCGGCGTGTGGGTCGGATTCGACCAGCCGGCGACGATTACCTCGAACGGCTTTGCCGGCGATCTGGCCGTCCCGCTGTGGGCCAACTTCATGAAGGTGGCGACGAAGGGGAACAAGCCCGACTGGATCGACCGGCCGTCGAATGTCATCGGCGTCAACGTCTGCCGGGTGTCCGGCAAGCTGCCGAACGAAGGCTGCGACCACGTCGACGTGGTCAATCGAGACGGCGGCACCGAGTCGCGCTCGATGATCTACACCGACTACTTCGTCAGCGGCACGCAGCCGACGACGATCTGCCCGCTGCATCCCTCGGCGTCGCTGATGGATAAGCTGGCGGGGCTGTTCGGCGGCGGCAAGCCGGAGGTCCCGATTCCGCCCGAACAGGCGGGGCTGCCGCCGGGCCGCGCCGGCACCAGCGGAGTCTCGACCCGGCCCCCGGCCGCGGCGAGCGGCGGCTCGGACGAGATCCGCGGCGGGACCACTGAGGAGCCGCCGAAAAAGCGGGGCTTCTGGGCCAAGGTGTTCGGCAAGAAGGACAAGGCGGACGACGAGCAGAAGCCGAAATCCGACCGGTGAACGGCCCACCGACCCGGGTACGGCTCAGCCGCGCGTGATAGGCTCTGGTCGATTGTCCCGATGCCGTTCAACGCGATAACCGGCCATTCGCACATCCACGAACTGCTGGCGCGCGCCGCCTCCCGCGGCTCACTGCCGCCCAGCCTGATCTTCGCCGGCCCGGACGGCGTCGGAAAATTCAAGACCGCCATCGCGCTGGCCCAGGTGCTGAACTGCCTGGCGCTGCCGCCGGCGTCACTGGCTGCCCCGGTCACCGATGCCTGCGGGGTCTGCACCTCCTGCCGGCGGATCGAGCGCGGGGTGCACGCCGATGTGCTGGTCGTGACCCCGGGCGACACCGGCGCAATCAAACTCGAACAGGTACGCGAAGCGATTGACCGGACGGCCTACCGTCCCTTCGAGGGGCGGCGCCGCGTGGTCATCATCGACGGGGCGGACGCGCTGGCGGCGCCGGCCCAGGACGCGCTGTTGAAGACGCTGGAGGAGCCGCCGCCGGCCTCCGTCTTCGTGCTGGTGACGTCGCGCCCCGACGTGCTGCTGCCGACCGTGCGGTCCCGCTGCCAGCGCCTGCGCTTCGGGCGGCTGGCGCCGGCGGAGGTCGCGGCGGTGCTGATCGCCGACCACGACGTCGCAGAGGCGGATGCCTTTGCCGCCGCCTCGTTGTCGGACGGCAGCGTCGGCGCCGCCCTCGAAGAGGGCAGCGAGGGCTTCGTGGACGCGCGCGCCGCCGCCGTGGGGCTGCTGCAGGCAGTGGCCGGGTCGGCCGATCCGCGGCGCCGGCTGCAGGGGTCGAAGGCGCTCGGCGGCGCGGCGCGCGGCAGCAGTGAACGCGAGGCCCTGTCGCGGCGTCTGCACGCACTGTCGTCGATTCTTCGTGACCTCGGGGTTCTGCTTTCCCGCGCCGATGACCACTCGCTCGCCAACGCCGATCTCAGGCCGCTCCTCGAAGGGCTCCTGCCATCGTT
>JBDTOB010000312.1:0-4190 GCA_039933435.1 Acidobacteriota bacterium
GCGCCTGATAGCCGAGCAGCCACTGCGGGGCCTCGGGCGTGATGTCGACCTTGGCCGTCGCCGCCCGCAGCCCGCCTGGCCCCGCCTGGTGCCCCGGCGGGCGCGCGGCCGCCGATGCCGCCGCGTCTGCCTGCGTGCCTGCCGCCGTGCCGGCGATCCAGCAGGCCGCCGCCAGGACGGCGACGGCGACGGCGCCTCGTGGCGTCCACCTGCCCATGTCTGCTCCGTTCGGCCTGTCTGCGCGCGTGATCGCGCGGCATCCCGGCGCGCGCTTATACCATCCGGTCTCTGGCCGCGTCAACGAACGGGAGCGAAAGCCCGTCCCGGCGGCGGCAAATTGGCGCATACTTTGCCGCCATGAGCACTGTCGCCCCGACCGACGCGGCCGCCGCTCCGCCGAATCCGTACGCCCTGTCACCCTCCGCCATCGAAGATCCGCCGCGGCATTTCTTCGCGACGCTGCGGCGCATCGGGCCCGGCATGGTGCTCGCCGCGTCGATCGTCGGCTCGGGCGAGCTCATCGCCACGACCACGCTGGGGGCGCAGGCCGGCTACACGGCGTTATGGGTGGTGCTCCTCAGCTGCCTGGTGAAGCCGGTCATCCAGGCGGAGCTCGGGCGCTATACCATCGCCACCGGAGAGACCGGTCTCGAGGCGCTCAACCAGGTACCAGGCCCGCGCGCCGGGCGCCTCAACTGGCTGGTCTGGTGCTGGGCGGTCATGGTCGTGGCGACGCAGCTGCAGGTGGGCGCGATGTACGGCGGCGTCGCGCAGGTCATGCATCTCGTCGTCCCTGCCGTGCCCACCGGCGCCTGGGTGATCGTGTTCTTCGCGATCACCATGGCGCTGCTCCTCGGCGGCGGCTACGCGCGCATCGAGCGCATCGCGATGGTCAAGGTAGGGCTCTTCACCGTCATCACCGCGCTCGCCGCGGTGGTGCTGACGCGAATGCCGCAGTTCTTCTCCTGGCCGGCGGTCGCCGACGGCCTTCGCTTCGAGCTGCCCCCGGCCGGCATCGGCATGGCAGTAGCGGTGTTCGGGATCACCGGGGTGGGCGCCGCCGAGCTGTTCATGTATCCCTACTGGTGCGTCGAGAAAGGCTACGCGCAGTTCACCGGCGCCAGGGCGCCGGACGGCGGCTGGGAGCGGCGCGCCCGCGGCTGGATCCGGGTGATGCACTTCGACATCGCGGTCTCGATGGTCATCTACACCGCCGCCACCGTGGCGTTCTATCTCCTCGGCGCCGGCGTCCTCCACGGCATGGGCCTGGTGCCGGCCAGCGCCGACATGATTCCGGTGCTCTCGAACCTCTACACCCAGACCCTCGGCGGCTGGGCGCTGGGCGTCTTCTACATCGGCGCCATCGCCACGCTCTACGGCACCGTGTTCGCCGCCACCGCCGCGCATTCCCGGCTGTTCGCCGACATGTGCCGGCTCGCCGGACGCTTCGACGCCGACGACCTCCCCCGCCGCCTCGCCGCCCGCAACCGCTTCGTCGTCCTGCTCGGCCTGGTCCCGGTCGCCCTGCTCTTCACCGTCCAGGCGCCGGTCACCATGGTCATGATCGGCGGCATCGTCCAGGCGGTGATGCTCCCGGTCATCGGCGCCGGCGCCATCTTCCTGCGCCACCGCCGGCTGCCGGCCGAAATCGCGCCGTCGGCGGCGACGACAGCGGCGCTGTGGCTGACGACGGGAGCGATGGCCGTGATGATGGGCTACTACGCGGTGTTCATCGCCCGCGGCTGACTATTTCAGATACTTGCCGGCGAAGCTGAGGAACGCCTTCCAGTCCTCGGGCGTCGCGGCGTGTCCGCCGGTGTGATAGTGCCAGCCGAGATCTCCCTTGATGACCGGGGTGTCGAGCGGCGGCGGCACCTGCGAGATGCCGAGATCGCTCTTGCCGAGCAGCCGGTAGACCGGGCCGGCGGCGACCTCGGCGAGGAACATACCGACCGGGTCGGCCCACTGATCGGTGGTGCCGCCGGTGATGAACACCGGCCGCGGCGCGCTGAGGGCGATCAGCATGTGGGCATCGACCGGCAGGGTGTTCCAGTGCCCGGCGTACTTCTGGAAGTCCTCGGCGAACCACCACGGGAAGTTCTGGGTCATGTCGTCCACCGATTCGCCCCAGTCGCGCCGCGACAGGGCGGCGCCCATCTCTCCGGAGCAGCTCGCATAGACCACTTTGATGCGATCGTCCAGCGCCGAGGCCCAGAGCGCGGACTTGCCGAGGCGGGAATGCCCCTGCAGCGCGATCTGGCCGGCATCGACCGCCTTGTCGGTGGCGAGATAGTCGATGACCCGGCTCACGCCCCAGGCCCAGGCGCCGATGCTGCCCCACTGACCCGGGCCCGGCGTCTGCATCGCCCCGGAGGTGAGGCCGATGATCCCCTGATCGAGGGCGTTGGCGCGATCCGGCTGGATGTCCTGGTAGCCGACCATCGCATAGCCCCAGCCGCGCGCCAGGATCTCGGCGGCGACCGGCGGATCGCCGATCGAGGCGCCACCCCCGGCGCGGATCGGCGTACCCCCGCCGCCGAAGTTGGCGAGCAGGATCACCGGGACCGGCCCCGACGCCTTCGCCGGCGTATAGAGGGTCACGTTGATGGTCAACGCGCCGGGACCGGAGCCCACCGTGCCGACCACCTGCTTCATCAGCGCCGCGCCCGATCGCGCCGCGGGGTCGGTCGTCTTGACCGCCCAGACCACGTTCGGCGTCTTGGCCGGGATGCGGCCGAAGATGTCGGTCTCGTAGAAGCGCAGGATCTCCGGGCGCCGCTCAGTGCGCCACGCCGCCGCGGTCGTGACGCGCGTGCCGCTGGCCATGACCAGCGGATCGGGCAGCACATAAGGAGGGACCTTGACCTCGTCGTAGTTCGAGACGTGGCCGGTCTTCGCGTGGCGCAGAGGATTGCCGTTGGCATCAGCGGTGGGCGCGGCTGGCGCCGCCGGGGCGGAGGCCGTCGGGGCCTGCGCCTGGGTCCCCGACGCGGGAGGGGCCGCCGGCTGCTGGCCGTGTACTACGGCCGCGGCACAACAAGCCGAGACGAGAAGGGCTACTGCAGTTCGCACGGGAAACCTCCAAAGATCAAAGTGCCGGGGTGCCAGGGGCCAAAGTGCAGGGTGCCACGGGGGCCATGGGTGCGGCTCACCGGGGGCGCCGGAGGACGTCGGGGTTGAGGAGATCCATCTGGTCGAACTGTTGGCGTTCGGCGAGGGCAATGTTGTTGAGCGCGCGTTCGGCCATCCGGATGTTGGCCTCGGCGGTGTTGCTGCCGACGTGCGGCGCCAGGACGACGCGCGGCAGGGTGCGCAGATCCTTGCCCGGGACCGGGACGTACGGCTCGCGGTCGTAGACGTCGATCGCGGCGCCGCCGATGCGCCCCTCGGCGAGGGCGTCGAAGAGCGCGGCTTCGTCGACGACCGCGCCACGGGCGGTGTTGATCAGCCAGGCGCCGGCCCCGAGCAGGGACAGACGCGCATCGTTGATGAAGGCAGTGTTCTCCGGCGACGCGGGAATGTGCAGGCTGACGTAGTCCGCCCCGCGCACCGCCGCCGCGAAGTCGTCCGTGACGATGTCGAAATCATCGTCGCCAGGACCGGGCCCGGAGCGCCGATAGCCGACCACCCGCATGCCGAGGCCGCTGCGGGCGATACGGGCGGTCGTCCGGCCAATCGTTCCACAGCCGATAATCGCCAGCGTCGCGCCGCGCAGCTCCCGGCCCGGGCGCGGCGTCCAGCGACCGGCGCGCATGTCGGTCATCCCCTGTTCGAGGTGCCGGGCCGCCGTCAGCATCAGCAGCACGGCGAACTCGGCGACCGACTGATGCAGCACTCCAGGCGTGTTGGTACAGAACAGGCCCGCCGCCGTGGCGCGGGCCTTGTCGATGCCGTCATGGCCGACGCCGTAGCGCGCCAGCACCGCTCCAGGCCGCAGCGAGGCATAGAGCGCATCTTTGTAAACGAAGGGCCCGACGATCGCGTGCCGCGCCCCGTGCTCCCCGACCGCGCGCGCCAGCTCCGCCTCGAGCGGCGGCGCCGCCACGCATCGCATCGCGCTGGCCGCAAAGACCGACTCCGAGCGCCGGAACTCCGGCTCGGTCACAACGATAACTGGCAGGTTCGACGACATGCAGTGTTATACCGCTTCCAGCTTCCAGCTCCCAGCTTCCAGCTCCCAGCTTCCAGCT
>JBDTOB010000313.1:0-4145 GCA_039933435.1 Acidobacteriota bacterium
CCGTAACCCTTGGCGTTGTTGAACCACTTGACCTTGCCTGTGATGCGCATCGTACTTTTCCTGCCTTGCAATGTCGCGGCGCACATGCGCCGACGTGACCCTAGCCCGGTGACCCTTCGCCCGCAGGACGGAGAGGTTCAGGCATAAAAAAAGACCGCGAGCCCGCGGCCTCGGCGTACGACCCCGGATTCCCGGAGCCGGCGCCATAGTAGCGGCCCCCGCTCGGGCCTGTCAAGAAAATCGAAAGATATGCGTGCGATTCTGAGTGTTTCCGACAAGACCGGCCTGGCGGCCCTCGCCGCCGGGCTGCATCGCCTCGGCGTTGAGCTCATCTCGACGGGCGGCACCGCCCGGGCCATTGCCGAGGCCGGCGTGCCGGTCACCAGCGTCTCCGACGTCACCGGGTTTCCGGAGATGATGGACGGCCGGGTCAAGACCCTGCATCCGGCCATCTTCGCCGGCATCCTCGCCCGCCGCGACCGGCCCGACGATCTCGCCGGCATCGCCGCCCACGGCATTCAGCCGATCGATCTCGTGGTGGTGAACCTCTATCCGTTCGGCCAGGCCGCCGACAATCCCGACACCACCTTTGACGGCCTGGTGGAGGAGATCGACATCGGCGGGCCGAGTCTGCTGCGGGCAGCGGCGAAGAACTTCCGGGACGTGCTGGTCGTCACCCACCCGCAGGACTACACCCGGGTGCTCGACGAGCTCGCCCGGGACGGCGGCCCGTCGCTGGAGTTCAGGTTCGGCCTGATGAAAAAGGCGTTCCTCCACACCGGGCAGTACGACGGCATGATTGCGATGACCATGGCGCATGCGGCGGCGACGCCGCGCGGCATGGCGCGGACCGCGCCTGCGGCGCCGGTCGCGGCGCCCCCCGCGAAGCCCAGGGACCTCCGCTACGGCGAGAACCCGCACCAGCGCGCCGCCTGGGCGCTGCCGCCGGGCGCCTCGCGGCGCCCGTGGGAGGTTCACCAGGGCAAGGAGCTGTCGTACACCAACCTGCTCGATCTCGACGCCGCGATGCGGATCGCGCTGGAGTTCACCGAGCCGGCGGCCGTCGTCATCAAGCACACCAACCCCTGCGGCGTGGCCACAGGGGAAGCGGTCGACCAGGCCTACGTCCTGGCCCGCGAGGCGGATCCGCTCTCCGCCTTCGGCGGGATCGTCGGGCTGAACCGCCCGATCGACGCCGCCACCGCGCGGGCGCTGACCTCGACGTTCATCGAGGCGGTCATCGCCCCGGCGATCGACGAGGAGGCGCGCGGCCTGCTCGCGGCGAAGCAGAACCTCCGCGTCGTGACCGCGGATTTTGCCGCCGCCGCCGGGCAGCCGGGGGAGGCGCCGCCCCAGGACGTGCGCTCGTTCCTCGGCGGGGTGCTGATGCAGGAGTCCGATCGCGTCGTCGAGGCGCGCCAGCCGTGGCCCGCGGAGGAGATGCCGCGGGTGGTGAGCCAACGCCAGCCGACGGCGGAGGAGTGGGTCGCGCTGCGGTTCGCGTGGCGGGTGTGCGCGCACGTCAAGTCCAATGCGGTGATCTTCACCGCCGCCGACCGGACCCTGGCGATCGGCGCCGGGCAGATGAGCCGCGTCGACGCCGTCAAGGTGGCGGTGATGAAGGCCGGCGGAACGCTGCAGGCCAGCGTCGCCGCGTCGGACGCATTTTTTCCGTTCCGCGACGGCCTCGACGCCGTGGCGGCGGCCGGCGCCACCGCCGTCGTCCAGCCGGGCGGCTCGGTGCGCGATGCCGAAGTCATCGCCGCCGCCGATGAACGGGGCCTTACCATGGTCTTCACCGGCCGGCGCCATTTCCGCCACTGATGTCAGCACCGCAGTCAGCCGTGACCCGCTCGTGAGTGCCCTCTCGCCCCGCCGCCTCGTGCTCGTGGCGCTGCTGTGCGCCGCGGTGTGCCCGTATTTCGTCGACCTGAACGGCTCGTCCATCTGGGACGCCAACGAGGCCTTCTACGTCGAGACGCCGCGCGAGATGATGGAGCGCGGCGACCTCATCGGCCCGACCTTCAACTACCTGCCGCGGTTCAACAAGCCGGTCCTGAGCTACTGGATCGTCGCCGGCTTCTATCAAGTGTTCGGCGTGTCGCCCGGGGTCCAGCGGCTCCCGATTGCGCTTGCCGCGGTGGCGATGCTGCTGACCGCGTTCGTGCTCGCGCGGATTGGATCCGAGCCCCCCGCCGGGCACGCGGGCGGCCCGGGGACCGCGCTCGAGGCGGGGCTGTGGGCCGCCGCGGGCCTGGCCGTCGATCCGCGCCTGCTGATGTTCGGGCGGCGGATCTTCATCGACATCTACATCTCGATGTTCATGGCGGGCACGCTGCTGTTCTTCGCGCTCGCCGAGCGCTATCCCACGCGGCGGCGGCTGTTCCTGCTGCTGATGTACGCCGCGGTCGGCCTCGGGGTGCTGACCAAGGGGCCGGTCGCGGCGGCGCTGCCGGGGCTGGTGTTCGGGATCTATCTCGTCGTCCACGGTGAGCTGCGGCGGGTGCGCGAGATGATGATTCCCGCCGGCGTCCTCGTCGTCCTGGCGATCGTCGTGCCCTGGTACGCGGCGCTCTACCACCGCTATGGATGGACCTACATCACCTCGTTCTTCGTCGGCGAGAACGTTGCGCGCTACACCGAGGGCGTCGGCGTGGAAACACGCCGCGGGCTGTTCTTCTACCTGCCGGTCGTGCTCAGCGATTCGTTTCCCTGGTCGCTGGGCCTGTTCGGGGCGGCGGCGCTGTGGTTCGCAGACCGCAGGCGGCTGCGGCCGCCCGGGGTGCACTCGAGCGCGGCGCTGCTCGCCGCGCGCGTGCGCACGCTGATGTGGCTGTGGATCCTGGTGATCGTGGCGTTCTTCTCGTTCTCAGCCGCCAAACAGGACCTCTACATCTTTCCGATCGTGCCGGTCGTGGCCGCCCTCACCGGGTTGCTGATCGCACGGTCGCGGCAGGACGGCACCCCGGCCCGGCCGCTGGCGCTCGGCCTGACGGCGGCGGTCATCGGCCTGCTGCTGGCGGTCGCCGGCCTCGGCACGGTCTACATCTTCCACGCGGCGGGGACGGTCTACGCGGTCGCGGGGGCGAGAATCGTGGGGCTGGCGGCGGCGGCGGGCGGCCTGACGGCGCTCGGGCTGGCGGTGGCGCGGAAGCCGCGCGCGGCGCTGCTGACGATCGTCCTGGCGCTGGTCACCCTGAACTGGGTGTTCGTCGTCGAGGTGCTGCCGAGCTTCGAGCATTACAAGCCGGTCCCGAAACTGAGCGCGGTCATCCAGCAGCGGCTCGCCCCGGGGGACGTCGTCGTCCATTACGACGTCGCGCTGCCGAGCATGGTGTTCTACCTGCGGCGCCACATCGACGTGCTCTTCGAGCGGGAGGCGTTCCTGCGGACGCTGCGGCAGGACCACCGGGTGTTTGCGGTGCTCAACGCCGGCGACTACGCCGCCCTGCGGCCCGACATCGGCGTCGAGACCTGCGTGCTCGAGCGCGAGTCCACCGTCAACGTCAAGCTGAAAGCGGTGCTGGCGCGCGAGCCGCTGCCTGAAGTGCTGCTGATCACCAACCGCTGCGACTAGACGGGCAGACTCGATCCCGCGATCAGCCGAGTTCCTGCGGGGTCACGGTCGCCGGGCCGAACTTGCCCACTACCAGCCCGGCGGCGCGGTTGGCCAGGCGGGCGGCATCGACCAGGGAAGCGCCCGCCGCGAGCGCCAGGGTCATCGTCGCGATGACGGTATCCCCGGCGCCGGTCACGTCCGAAACCTCCCGCGCCTCGGCCTCGAGCTCGGCGTCCCCTTCGGGCGCGTGCAGCGTCATGCCTTGTTCCCCCCGTGTCAGCAGCACCGCGTCGCAGCCCGCCAGCTCGCGGAAGCGGCGCGCCGCGGCGACCGCCTCGCCGCTGGTGCGGATCCGCATGTGGGTGACCGCCTCCGCTTCGTGATGGTTCGGGGTGACCAGCGAGGCGCCGCGGTAATAGCCGATGTGCGGTACCTTGGGATCGACCAGCACCGGGACGGCGTGCCGTGTGGCGGCGGCAATGGCGGCGGCCGCGACGCCGCGCGAGACCACGCCCTTCAGATAATCGGAGACCAGGATGGCCCCGGCGGCCGCGGCCAGCGCCTCGATGCGGCCGACCACCGCCGC
>JBDTOB010000314.1:0-4140 GCA_039933435.1 Acidobacteriota bacterium
GCTGGCAGATTCACTACCTGAATCTGTCGAGCGGCAATCTCGGCAGCCTCGAGCGGTCTCCGGCCGGGACGGCGCGGGTCCGCCGGCGCGAGGCGCGCGCCGCCGCGAAGGTTCTCGGAGCGACGTGGCACGCGCCGATCTGCAGCGACCTGTCGATCTTCTACGACGCGCCGACGCTGCGGCGGGTGGGCGCGATCATCCGCGAGGCTGCTCCGACCGTGATCCTCACGCACTCCCCGCGCGACTACATGGAGGATCACACCAACGCCGCACGGCTCGCGGTGAGCGCCGCGTTCGCGCGCGAAATGCCGGGCTATCGCACCACACCGCCGCGGTCGCCAACCGCCGTCCCGGTCACCATCTACCACGCCAGCCCGCACAGTTTCCGGGATCAGCTGCGCCAGCGGGTGATGCCGGGGTCCTTCGTGGACACCGCGTCCGTCCACGACGCCAAGCTCGAGGCCCTGGCCTGCCATACCAGCCAACGCTCGTTCCTCGACGCGACCCAGGGCATGGACAGCTACCTGAAGACGATGGACGCCCTCAGCCGGCAGCTCGGCAAGCTGTCGGGACGGTTTCGCCATGCGGAAGGCTGGCGGCGCCACCTCCACTTCGGCTTCTGCGACGAAGGGGCCGATCCCCTCCGCGAGGTGCTGGGCAGGAAATTCCTGATCAATCCGCGCTACGAGCGCAACCTGGCGCGATACCAATGACACCACCACGGCGAACACGATGACCAGAGCACTGAGCGCCGTCGCTCCCGGCTGGTGGGACTACACCACCCTCGACGCCGATCTGATCGCAGAGGCTGCACGGCTGACGCCGCGCGACCTGGCGCGGCTGGGCCGGCCGGGCTTCGCGGTGCAGTTCTACGACACCATCGAGGCGTTCTATCTCGCCGAGGCGCTCGAGTACGTCGATGCCTGGCGCCAGAGCCGCAGCGACGCCCCCGTGGGCATCTGCGGACCGATCGGTCCCACCGAGCAGCTGCCGCTGGTGGCTCGCATCGTCAACGCTCTCGGCCTGGACATCAGGTCCGGCCACTTCTGGGGTATGGACGAGTGGTTTGACACCACTACCGGGAGGGAGGTGCCGGTCTCGCATCCGCTCAGCTTCGAGCGCGCCGACCGCGAGCTCTGCTTTGACCGCATCCGCCGCGGGCTGCGGATACCGGATGCGCACCTGCACTTTCCCAAGGCCGACACCGCCGCCTACCGGGCCACCTGGGACGCCGGCATCCGCTGTGTCGTCATGCAGGGAGGGCAGGGGGACGTGAAGCACTGGGCGTTCAACGACCCGCTGCCGCGCAGGGGCCGCCACCGGGACAGTCCGCCGCCAGCCGGGGAGTACCGGCGGCTGGCGACCCGTGTGGTGGACCTGCACCCTTTGACCATCGCGCAGAATGCCCGCACCAGCGGCGGCGGCAATATCGCGCTGGTGCCGACCCGGGCGATTACCGTGGGGCCGGTCGAAACCTGGAAGGCCGAGAAAGTCTCAATCTGGCACGCCGGCCAGCACGACAACCCTTTCGGTCAGCGGCTGACCGCGTTGATGATCGCCCGGGGCATTGTCGACACGTCGGTACCGATGTCCCTGCTGGCGGACCATCCGAACGTCCAGTTCAACTACCTCCGTGCCGGCCTCGGCACGTGTGCCGTGACGATGAAATAGAGCACGGCGTAGCCGCGGCCGAAGCAGCGCCTGTCCACACGCCGGTCGGCGCTACCTAGCGCGGCACCACCGTGGTGTCGTTGTTCTGCGATCCCGGCGCGGTGCCCGAGTAGGTGTCGGGCGACAGCACGATCTGATCGAACATCACGCCGTCCTCGCGCTGCTGGATGCGCAGCGTATGGGGACCGGTGGTCGAGAAGTAAATCGGGGTGCCGAGGCCGTTCCAGCCCTGGTCGGCCCAGCCCCAGCCGGCGATCTTCCCGCCGTCGCTTTCCTGCAGCACCACCTGGGCCGAGTTGTCCGCTCCGGTCGTGCCGACGCGGTAGATCGGCACCCCCGCGGCGTCCACCGCATCGTAGAACTGCACGTGCAGCGAGTCGTTGCCGAAGTAGTCGTTCTGCGCGCGCAGGCGCATCCACAGGTGATACGGCGTCCCGGCCTCGGCCTGAAAGCTGATCTCCACGTAATGCTTCGGCGCAGCCAGCGCCGGCGCGATCTTCCCCGCCCCGGCGTCGGGATTCCACAGCGCCACCCCGTCGGCGGCCGAGGCGTCGTCTGAGCGGACCCAGTTGCCGACGAGGTTCCCGGCCGGGACGTCGGTAGCGTGCAAGACGACCGTCCGGGACGGCGGCGGCACGACGATGACGTTGAACACGGTCACGTTCACCGGGGCCGCGGTGGTCAGGTTGCCGGCGGCATCGCGCGCCACCGCACCCAGCGAGTGCGGGCCGTTGGCCGCCGAGGTGGTGTTCCAGGACACCGCGTATGGTGCGGTCTGATCCTGCGTTCCAAGCGGGACGCCGTCGAGCGTGAACTGCACGCCGGCGACGCCGACATCATCGGAGCTGTCCGCCGTGATCGACGTCGTCCCCGACAGCACCGATCCGTCCGCGGGCGCCGTGAGCGTGACCGACGGCGCGACCGTGTCGGCCGGCGGGGCGTCGTTGGCGACGGTCACCCGTACGATCGCGGAGGTGGTCAGGTTGCCGGCATTGTCGCGGGCCTCCGCCGTGACCTCGTGCGTACTCGAGGACACCAGCCTCGTATCCCACGAAATCCTGAACGGCGCGCTCCGGTCTTCGGCGCCGACGTTGACGCCATCAACCTTGAACTGGACGCCGACGACGGCGAGGTTGTCCCAGGCGCTGGCCGAGACGTCGATCGTTCCTCCCAACGCGGCGCCGCGGGCCGGGGAATAGACGACGACGGAAGGGGGCGTGGTGTCGGCCGACGGCGGTGTCGAGACCGGCGCGCCCGCGGTGGTGAAGGTCCAGAGCGGCCCTTCGGCGGCGACGTCGGCCATCGTTCTCGAGACGATCTTCCAGGCGTAGGTGGTGCCTGGCGCGAGCCCGGTCACGGTGAAGCTCTTGAAGTCGCTGGTGCTCTGGCTCGGTCCGAGCTCCACGCCCGTCCGGACCGGCACGGGATTCGATCCCGTCCCCAGATAGAGGTCGTACTTTCTCGCCCAGGGCCCGGCGTACCACGTCAGGGTGACGCTGCCGGGGTTGACGTCGGTCGTCGCCTTGGCGGGGGCGCGATAGGACGGGGCGTCCGGCGGCAGCGGCACGAACTCGGTCGTCTGCTCGGTGGTGGAGCCGTCGGGCGGACGATTGTTCCACTTCCAGTCGAACTGGTCGGCGAAGAACCGGTAGAACCAGTCCTTGGTGGTGAAGTAGTTGACCTCGAGCTGATTGTCGTCGGAGGCGGTGGACCAGTTCGAGGTGCCGAAGACCACGGTCCGCTGATTGAACAGCCGCACCGTCTTCTGGTGATTCTGCCCGGCGTGCGAGCGCATCCTGATATGGACGCCGCCCATGTACATCCGATCGACGTTGTACGAGTCGTCGCGGCGGTTGGGGTTGCGGTATTCGAGCGGCTCCGCGTAGAGCCTGACCGGCACGCCCCGGCCGACCGCGCGGATGAGGGCGTTCGCCGGGCGCGCGTCGGTGATGCGGAACATCACCACGTCGATGGCGCCAGTCTCGGCGTCGAGCAGCGGCAGCAGGCGGTTGGTATAGCTGGCGTCCGGTGGCAGGTTGAACTCGGGCGCGATGGTGTACGACGTCGGATAGGTGCGCAGGCGCGGGATCGGGTTGGCGTAGAAGGTGTACACGCTGTCCACCCAGACGTCGTCGAACCGCCGCATCAGGCTCTGCACCACGTCGGGCTCGTTCGAGAAATAGATCGCCTCGTCCTGATACTGGACGTAGGGAATCTCGTAGACGTACTCGTAGGGGCTGTAGTTGGCGCCGGAGAACTCGGCGACGTTCTGCTCGGCGAAGATCATCCCTTTCCAGTGGGCGATATCGCCGAACGGCTTGTTGAGCATCGGGATGCCGGCGTCGCGCAACTGCTGCAGCTGGGTCGCATTGGCCGGCTTGCTGGTGTTGGCGCGCGGGTCCATGATGATCCGGACCGGCACGCCGGCCCGCCAGCGCTTGACGATCTCGTTCGAATACCGCGCGTCGG
>JBDTOB010000315.1:0-4137 GCA_039933435.1 Acidobacteriota bacterium
ATCTTGCCGGTGTCGTGCAGCAGCGCCGCCGCCTCGATCGCCTGGAGCGACGGCTCATCGGAGATGCCGATCTCCTTCGCCAGCGCCAGCGCCCCGACCTGGACGCGCCGGATGTGCCCGTGCGTGACTTCGTCTTTCGCATCGATGGCGGTCGCGAGGGTCTCGACCGTCGACAGGTAGAGCCGGTTGAGCGCCGCGACGTGCCCCTTGGCGTCCTCGGCGCGGCCGAACGACGCCTGCAGCGTGAAGTAGAAGACCACCAGCACCGGGGTGAGCAGGACGAAGACGGTCACCGCGCTGAACTGCACCTGGCGGAGAGCAATGACCAGCAGGAAGGCGACGCAGGCGCCGGCCAGGTAGCCCGGCCCGAGCCAGAGGAAGTGCTGACGCCAGACGCTGAGCGGCGAGCGCCGGCTGTCGAGGGCGATGGCGACGGCAATCAGGCCGCTGTTGATCAGGAAGTAGCTCGCCGCCAGCAGGGCCAGCGGCAGGAGCAAGGTGCTCGACATCGCGGCGCCGCCGGCCAGCGGCGCGACGCCGGCGACGAGATAGAACAACCGTCCTGCGATCCAGACCGACAGCGTCAGGCTGGCGAAGTTGAACAGGTTCTGTTCGGCCCGCCAGCGATGGTGCCACGCCAGCACCAGGCTGTCGGCGGCCAGTGCGAGCGCCCCGGCTTCCGGGCCGTAGAGGAGCACGCACGTGAACGTGAACATCTCCGACGGCGAGAAGCGCGCCTTGACCGAGGGCACCTTGAGCGTCACCCGCCCGCTCAGCACCGTCAACGTGCCGAACAGCAGCAGCTGCAGCGAGATCCCGCCGCGAACCAGGGTGACCGCACAATATCCCGCCAGCGCGACTCCCAGCGTCGTCACCGTCCAGAGATACGCCCGTCCCGCGGGCGTCAGCGTGCGTGCGGTCTTTCCGCTCACCGGCCGTTACCGTGCGCCGTCGGGGGCGACCGAGTCACCCCAGACCAGGTGATTGGCGTCGGTGTGCTCGGAGTCACCCCATACCAGGTGCTGCCCGGACGGGTTCTGCACCGAGTCGCCCCATACCAGGTGATTGCTCGACGTCCAGCCCGCGACCTCACCCCAGATGAGTCGATGTGCCGGCACCTTGGCGAGTGGATTCAGGAGACCGAGCAGGTTGAGCACGCCCCATTCGGCGTTGTCGGCCTGCTGCCAGAGGATGCCCGAGTCGAGCAGACCGAGCAGCCGCAGCCCGGTGTTGCCGTAGAGCCGATCGATCAGGGTGCCGGTATCGCGGTAGGTCGCACCGCCGGAGGTGCCGAGCAGGCCCCCCACGGTATTCAGCAGGCTCGCCACCAGTCCGTTCCGCGCCAGCTTCATCGACACCGGGAAATTGACACTGCCGGCGCCACCGCCGACCAGACCCCCGTCGGCAACGAACGTCGCGCCCATCTGCAGGGCGATCTTGATCTGCCCGGGCGTCAGGCTGGCGTCGGCGTCGAGCAGCAGCGCGGCGCCGCCCGCCACCACCGGCGTGGCCATGCTGGTGCCGCTCAGGCGGAAGTAGGCGTTCTTGCCGTTGCCGGCAATGTGCCAGGCGGGGTAGCGCGTCGAGAGGTACGAATTGTTCGCTTCCAGGGACACGATACGCGTGCCCGGCGCGACCACGTCGGGCTTGACCGCGAGGTCGAACGCGGTCGGGCCCCGCGAGCTGTAGGCAGCCACCTTGTCGTCCGAACGGTCCACGGTGCCATTGGTGTCGATGGCGCCGACGGTGAGCGCGTAGGGTGAATTTCCTGGCGACGAGATGCCGCCAAGCACCGGCTGGCCGGTGCTGGTCAGTCCGTAATTGCCGGCGGAGGCGACGACAACGACCCCGGCGTCCACGGCGCGCTTGACCGCCTGACAGAGCGGATCGGTGGCCGCGGGCTCGGCGACGACGTGGCCGAGCGAGAGGTTGATGATGCGGATGCCAAACTTCGTGCGATTGGCGACCACCCAGTCGATGCCGGCGATGACGTCGCTGGTGTAGCCCATGCCGTTGGCGCCGAGGACGCGGACGTCGACGAGCTTGACTCCCGGCGCGGTGCCGCCGGCGAAGGCCGGGGTGACGTATTTCGCGGCCGTGGTGCTGCCGGCGATGATGCCGGCGACGTGGGTGCCGTGGCCGTAAGGGTCGCCGTTCGAGGGGCCCTCCCAGGAGACCAGGTTGGCGCGGCCGATCAGCCGGTCGGCAATCGCCGTATGCGGCGCGATGCCCGAATCGACCACCGCGATGGCGATGCCGGTACCGTTGTAGCCGGGGACGGAGGTGAGGAAACCGCCGCTGCCCTGCCAGACGCTGCTCGCGCCGGTCACCTTGTTGGTGATGGCCATGTCGGAGCTGACCGGCAGGTCCGCAGAGATGTGCGCGATGGCGGAGTCAAGCGCCATCGCCTTCAGGTCGGCGCGCGAGACCTCGAGCGCCACCGCCCCCTGCATCTCGCGGCGGATGAGGCCGCGCAGCCGTCCGCGCAGCGTGGACGGGTGGACGCCCTCCGGCGGCTGGACGATGACGCGCAGCCGGTCGCCCGGCGAGCCAGGCAGGCGGAGGTCGTCGGTCAGGGTTGGCAGCCGCTGGCCGGACGGGACGGCGGGAAGCCCGGCAAGGGCGCACAACAGAAGAGCCGTGAACACAAGAGGACGTCGCATCGGGGACTCCACAAATCTCGCATGGCGTCAGTGCCTGCAAGCCTGGACAATTCTGATCGCCCGGTCCAACGCAAGAGTTGAGCCTGAATGGAACATCCCATATTCATGTCGTTAAATATATGAAAAATAAAACACTTATAAGTTCAAGCTCAAGTATTACAGATGTGTTACGTGTGCCGTTCTGGAACTGCCAAGGACGTTGTTTGTGGGTTGATTCGTCGTCCGGCCCCTGAAACGGGGGGTTGTCGAGCTGACAACGGGGTGTGTCCCGGAATTGGCCACGCTGTTCGATTCCGGTACCTGGCCGGCAGAGCCGGCAAAGATTGATTGCCAACTGAGCCGTAGGGCTGTTAAATAGCGCGCCGGGCAACCGCGCCCTGCAGAACCCTGGAGTCAGACGGCGATGACCCTTTGATGCGTCCGGCGCTGGCGCCCCTGTCGCCCCGCGGTCATCTGCTCGCGCTCGCCGGCTACCTGGCCGTGGCCGCGATGTTCTTCTGGCCGCTTCCCCTGCACATGACGTCGGCGCTGCCCGGACCGGTGGCGGGCGACACCGGCGTCTACCTCTGGAACCTCTGGGTCTTCCGGCACGCGATCGTGGCGCACGGCGAGATGCCGTTCTACACGGCCGAGATCCTGGCTCTCTCGCCGAAGATCCCGATGGCGCTGCAGAACTTCACCACGCTGGCGGACGTCGTCGCTTTCCCGCTGCTGCCGCTCCTCGGCACGGTGGCGACGTTCAACGTGCTCGTGCTCGGCAGCGGCATCACCGCCGCGCACGCGATGTTCCTCTGCGCGCGCCGGCTCACGGCCGATGGGCCGGCGGCATGGGTCGCGGGGCTGGCGTTCGGGTTCTGTCCGTTCATGAGCGCGCGGGCGATGGAGCACCTCAGCCTGGTGCAGGCCGCGCCCCTGCCGGTATTCGTCCTGCTGTTCGACCGCCTGCAGTTTCGTCCGACGCCGGGCGTCGCGGCCGCGACCGGCCTCACGGTGGCCTGCGCCTATCTCTGCGATCCCTATTACGCGGTCTACTGCCTGCTCATCGCCGCCTTCGCAATCGCGTATTCGGCAATCCTGATTCGGCGCGCGCCGCTGGCCGTCCGGCCTCGTGTTGGGACGCTGGCGCTCGACGTGGCTCTCGTCTGTCTGACCGGATTGATTGCCGGGATGGCGGCCCGCGGCGGAAGGCGGATCGAGGTGCTCTCTCTGCAGATCAGCCTGACGCAGCTCTACACGCCCGTGCTGATCTGGTCGGTGCTGGCCCTGACGCGCGCCTGGCTCTCGCTCCGCCATCGCGTCACCTGGATCTGGCCGGCCGGCCTCCCGTCCTGGCGGGTGGCCGCGGTGGCCGCGGCGGCGGGAGCGGTGCTGCTGTCGCCGGTGCTGTCGGCGCTGGTCGGGGCCGCCGGTGAACGGCAGTGGACCCGGCCGACTGTGATGTGGCGGAGCAGCGCGCCCGGGCTCGATCTGTTTT
>JBDTOB010000316.1:0-4130 GCA_039933435.1 Acidobacteriota bacterium
GCCACCACCAACCTGTCGCGCGCCATCGTCGAGCTCGGCATCTATCCGGCGGTCGATCCGCTGGCCTCGACCTCGCGCATCCTCGACGCGCGGATCATCGGCGACGAGCATTACAATGTCGCCCGGCAGGTGAAGCAGATCCTGCAGCGCTACAAGGACCTGCAGGACATCATCGCCATCCTCGGCATCGACGAGCTCTCCGAAGAGGACAAGCTCACCGTCGGCCGGGCGCGCCGGATCCAGCGGTTCATGTCGCAGCCGTTCTTCGTCGGCGAGCAGTTCACCGGCCTGCCCGGCAAGTACGTGCCGGTGGCCGACACCGTGCGCAGCTTCAAGGAAATCGTCGCCGGCAAGTGGGATCAGCTGCCGGAACAGGCCTTCTACATGGTCGGCACGATTGAAGAGGCGGTCGAGAAGGCCGAGAAGATGAAAGGCGCCTAGCCCGCGATGGCCCTGCCCACGCACATCGATCTGCAGATCGTCACGCCGGAGCGGCGCATCGTCCAGGACCAGGTGGACGAAGTGGAGATTCCGGGAGCCGAAGGCTACTTCGGCGTCCTGCCGGGACACACGCCGCTGCTGGCCGCGCTCGCCGTCGGCGAGCTCTGGTACCGCAAGGGACCGGAGAAGTTCTACCTGTCGATTGCCTCCGGCTTCGCCGAGGTGCTGCCCGACCGGGTGACGATCCTCGCCCGGATCGCCGAGCGCGCCGAGGAGATCAGCGTCGAACGCGCCGAGGCGTCGAAGAAGCGCGCCGAGGAGCGGCTCGCGAAGGCGGTGTCGGACATCGACTACGAGCGCGCCCGGCTGGCGCTGATGAAGTCGATCGCCAGGCTCGATGTGTCGGCACGCGTGCCGGGGAGCGGCAGGCGGCTGCGTGACGCCGTGAAGGGCTAGGGCACCATCATGACCCCGGCGCATTCGCTCTCGTGGGCGGTCAGCACCGACCCGGGTCTCAGACGGACGAGCAACGAAGACAGCTACGCGACCCGCGCCGACGTCGGCCTGTTCGTGGTCGCCGACGGCATGGGCGGGCACGTCGCCGGTGAGGTCGCGTCGCGGGTGGCGGTGGAGGCGATCGAAGCCTTCGTCGAGGAAACCGCCGTCGTCGACAAGAACCGCACCTGGCCGTTTCCGTTCGATCCCTCCCTCAGCCTCGAAGCCAACCGGCTCAAGGCGGCCTTCCGGCTCGCCAATCGCCGCATCGCCTCGGCGATCGCCGACTCCCAGGATCTGCGCGGCATGGCGACGACCGCCTCCGCGGTGCTGATCGGCAAGGCCTCGGCCAGCGTCGGCCACGTCGGCGACAGCCGGGTCTACGTCCTCAAGGACGGCGCGCTCTCCCAGATCACCCACGATCACTCCTGGGTCGAGGAACAGGTTCGCGCCGGAACGCTGACCCCGACCGCGGCCCGCCAGCATCCCTGGCGCAACGTCGTCACCCGTGCGCTCTCGGGAGGGGAAGATCCGGAAGTCGACGTCGTCGAGGTCGAGCCGGCGCCTGGCGAGCGCTACCTGCTCTGTTCGGACGGGCTCTTCGGCGTCGTGCCCGACGACCGCATCGCCGCCATCCTCGGAGAGACCGGTGTGCCGCTCGAGAACATCTGCCGCGGCCTGATCGATGCTGCCAATGAAGCCGGCGGCCCCGACAACATCACCGCCCTCGTGCTCGCTATCGATGTTCCATAACCTGGCGCGGCTGTTCCGCTACCGCGGGCTGATCCAGAGCCTGGTGGCGCGCGAGCTCAAGGCCCGCTATCGCGGATCGGTGCTCGGGTTCTTCTGGTCCTTCATCAACCCGCTGCTGCTGCTGACCATCTACACCCTGGTCTTCAAGTACGTGATGCCCGGCACCCACACCGGCGTCGAGCCCTACGCGGTGTTCATGTTCTGCGGCATCCTCCCCTGGACGTGGTTCTCGTCGTCGCTGGCCGAGTCGTCCAACGTGCTGATCTCCGGCGGCAACCTGATCAAGAAAGTGCTTTTCCCCGCCGAGATCCTGCCGATCGTGACGGTGCTGGCGAACATGATTCACTTCTTCCTGGGGATGACGATCCTGGCGGCGTTCCTCGCCTGGTACCGCCTGCCGCCGGGGCTGACGCTGCTGTGGCTGCCGGTAGTGGTCGTCATTCAGCTGATCCTGACGGTCGCCTTCGCGCTGGTGCTGTCGGCGCTGACGGTGCACTTTCGCGACATCCGCGACATCCTCTCGAACCTGCTGACGTTCTGGTTCTTCGCCACGCCGATCATCTATCCCTGGTTCCAGGCGCCGCCGCTGGCCAAGCAGTTCCTCAACCTCAACCCTTTCACCCATCTCGCGGTCTCGTATCAGGAGATCCTGTTCTTCCGCGGCGACTTCGGCCATCTGCGCTGGCTGCTGCTCCTCGGCGCCATCTCGGTGGCGTTCTTCCTGTTCGGCTATTTCATCTTCGACCGTCTCCGAGACACGTTCGCGGAGGAAGTGTGAGACAGAGCTTCCCGCTTCCCGCTTCCCGCTTCCCGCTCGGGATTGAGCAAGTCTCGGCACTTCAGGTGTACGTCAATGGGGGGGAGCTGTCAGCTTTGGGCTGGTTCCTCTTCAGCCGGAAGCTGGCAGCCGGCAGCGGGCCGCTGTGATGAACGCCATCACTGTCACCAACGCCTCGAAGGTCTACCGGCGCTACAGCCGGCGGCGGCAGTTCTCGACCTTGAAGAGCGCGCTGCTGTCGCGCAGCCTGATCGGCAACCTGCGGCCGGACGAGACCTTCTCGGCGGTGCGCGACGTCACCTTCCAGGTGCCGCGCGGACGGACGCTCGGGGTCATCGGCCGCAACGGCTCCGGCAAGAGCACGCTGCTGAAGCTGGTCGCCGGCATCACCAAGCCGTCCACCGGCACGGTCTCCGTCGCGGGGCGGATCTCGGCGCTGATCGAGCTCGGGGCCGGGTTCCATCCGGAAATTTCCGGGCGCGAGAACGTCTTCATCAACGGCATCATGCTGGGGCTCTCGAAGCGGGAGATCACCCGCCGCTTCGACGAGATCGTCGAGTTCGCGGAGATGGAGGATTTCATCGACGCGCCGGTCAAGACCTACTCCTCCGGCATGTACATGCGGCTCGGCTTCGCGGTGGCGATTCACGTCGATCCGGACGTCCTCCTGGTCGACGAAGTGCTCGCCGTCGGCGACGAGGGCTTCACCCACAAGTGCCTCGACAAGTTCGCCGAGTTCAAGCGCCGCGGCAAGACCATCCTCCTGGTCACTCATTCGCTCGGGCTGGTCGAGCGTTTCTGCGACGATGCGCTGTGGATGGACGGCGGGGAAATGAAAGGAATGGGCGATCCGAAGCGGATCGTCGGCGCCTATATCACCGATGTCGAAGTCAGCGAGGAGCACCAGCTGGCGGCCAGCGACCAGCGCGCGCAGGACTCGGCCGCGGTGATGTCGCCCGACGAGCCGGCCAGCGCGGTGCTGCCCGACCATCCGATCGAGACCGCCGACGCGCCGGCGGACATGTTCCGGGCCACGGAAGGCCGATGGGGATCGCGTGAGGTGGAGATTACCGGGGTCGAGCTGCACGGCCCCGACGGCGCCGCCGGGCACGTCTTTCATTCCGGCGAGCCGCTCGCGGTGCACATCGCACTGCGGGCGCCGCTGGCGATCGACGACTTCGTCATCGGCATCGGGCTGTTCAACGCCGAAGGGGTCTGCTGCTACGGCACCAACACCAGCCTCGAGGAGCTCAAGGGCGTCCGGATCTTCGGCGATGCCGAGGCGCGCTTCACCATCGACAGCCTCGACCTGGTCGAGGGCACCTACAAGCTCGATGTCGCGATCCACAAGGTCGACGGCTATCCCTACGACTACCACCGCCTGCTCTATACCTTCCGGGTCAAGTCGCGCACCAAGGACGTCGGCATCTATCGGCCGCGTCACGCCTGGCAGTTCTCCGACAGCCTGACATTCGTGCGGACCGGCGATGACGTGTGATCGCGCCGCCGGCGGATTGCTGGACGACGCCGGGATCCGGGCGTTCGTGCGCGGCCACAGCGAGGCAGGCCGGACCGTGGTCTTCACCAACGGCGTCTTCGACCTGCTCCACCCCGGCCACGTCCGCTACCTGCAGGAGGCGCGGCGGCTTGGCGACGCGCTGGT
>JBDTOB010000317.1:0-4123 GCA_039933435.1 Acidobacteriota bacterium
TCGCGGACGATGCCGCGCAGCCGCGCCCGCTCCTCGCGCGACTCGATCTTGCGCGAGACGCCGACGTGGTCCACGGTCGGCATGAACACCAGGAACCGTCCCGGCATGGTGACGTGCGAGGTCAGCCGCGCGCCCTTGGTGCCGAGCGGCTCCTTGACCACCTGGACCAGCACTTCCTGGCCTTCCTTGAGGAGATCCTCGATTTTCGCCTGCGGCTCGCGCTCGCGATCGCCGCGCCCGCCGCGATGCCCCGGTGCGGCGGCGGCGCGATCGGGGGCCGCGGCCTCGCCGGGGGCCGCAGCGTCGCCGGCGGCCGGCTCGGCCGGGGGGGCCTCGCCGTCGATCGCCGCCGGCGGATCCGCTACCGCAACCGGCGCCAGCGTCTCGTCGTCGTCTCCGGACTCGAGGCGGTCGAATTCTTCGACGGTGTTGACGACTTCGGTGACGTAGAGAAAGGCGTCGCGCTCGAGGCCGATGTCAACGAACGAGGACTGCATGCCGGGGAGCACCTTGGAGACCCGGCCCTTGTAGATGTTGCCGACCACGCCGCGCTGACGCTCGCGCTCGATGAAGATCTCGACGACCTGATCCTCCTCGAGAATCGCGACCCGGGTGTCGTGATGTCCCGCGGAGATGATCATCTCCTTGTTCATGACTAAAACTCCAGAAAGGCGGGAATGCCGGCAGCCGCCTGGCCCACCACGCGAACAGCACGAGCGCGAGAAGGGCCGTCATTCCTAGTTGGTGAACCTGCGCATCCTCACGTTGAGGACGAGGCCGAAAGCCGCAAGCGATGCGATCATCGACGACCCGCCGTAGCTCATCAGAGGCAGGGTGAGCCCCTTGACTGGCGCCAGACCGGCCGACATCGTGACGTTGTAAATCACCTGAAACGCGAACCCGGAAATGATGCCTCCCACCAGATACGCCCCGATGCGGTCCTTCGACAGCCGGGCCGCCTCGAGCGATCTGACGATGACGAACAAATACAGCCCCAGCGTCACCAGCACGCCGATGAAGCCGTGCTCCTCGGCCAGGACCGAGAAAATGAAGTCGTTGTCGGCCACCGGCAGGAACTTGTAGGTCCCCTGCGTGCCGTTCATGAAGCCCTTGCCGCGCAGCCCGCCCGAGCCGACGGTGATCCGCGCCTGGATCTGCTGGTAGCCGCTGCCGCGCGGGTCCTGCGCGGGGTCGAGAAAGGTGTTGATGCGGGTTTTCTGGTAGTCCTTGAGCGCCACTTTCCACGCCACCGGCGCCAGCAGGATGGCGGCAATCGCGGCGATGGCAATCAGCCGGACCCGCAGTCCGGCCAGGAAGGCGATGCCGAAACAGACCGGCACGAGGGTGACCGCAGTGCCGAGGTCCGGCTGCTTGGCGATGAGAATGAAGGGCGCGAGGAAGAACAAGCCGGCGATGACCAGGTCGCCGGTGTTGCGCGCGCCGCGGCGGTTCTCGCCGAAGTACATCGCCAGGATCAGCGCCAGCACCATCCGCCCGAATTCCGACGGCTGCAGGTTGAAGATGCCGAGGGAGATCCAGCGGGTCGAGCCGCCGGCCCGGACGCCGCCGATCAGCACGTAGAGCAGCAGCCCCAGCAGCGCGACGTAGAGGAACAGCGAGTGCTCGGCGAGAAAGCGGTAGTCGAGCGCCAGGAACACCAGCAGCGCGCAGACGCCAAGGCCGACCGCGTAGAGCTGCACCCAGAAGCGGCCGCCGGGATGGCCGCCGCCGCCCGGGAGGTGGACGTAGGTGGTGCTGTAGATCATCGACAGGCCGATGGCCGCGAGAATCAGCACCGCGCCGAGCAGCAGCCAGTCGATGTGGAAGTAGAGGCGCCGTTCGAACATATCAGTCGTTGCCGCCGGACGGCGCCGGCCGACGCGCCATCGGATCGGAGTAGTCCAGCCGCAGCTCGTCGTGGGTCGGCGGCGGCGGCAGCGGCCGGCCGTCCTGTTTGGCGAAGAAGGTGTCGAGGATGTGATGCGCGACCGATGCGGCGTTCGGCCCGTGCATCCCGTGCTCCAGGAACACCACCCCGGCGATCTGGGGGTTGTCGCGCGGCGCGAAGAACACGAACCAGCCGTGGTCCCGCAGGTCGCGGTTGCCGCGCGCCACCGCCCGCCCCTGGTTGGAGATCACCTGGGCGGTGCCGGTCTTGCCGGAGACGTCGTGGCCGGCAATGCGGGAGCGGCCGCCGGTGCCCGCGGCGTTGACCACCATCCACATGCCCTCGCGGATCGCCGCCAGCTTCTCCGGCGTCACTTCGATCTTCGATTGCGGCGGCGGCACCGCGGCCGGCTTCCAGCCCGCTCCGTCATCCACCGCCTTGACCAGGTGCGGCGTCACCCGGGTGCCGCCGTTGGCCAGCGTCGCGGTGTAGACCGCCATCGACACCGGCGTCACCGACACCTGCCCCTGCCCGATGGCGACCGAGATCGTCTCGCCCGCGTACCACTTCTCGTGCATCCGCTCGCGCTTCCACTCGGTCGAGGGCACCAGCCCGGTCAACTCGTTCGGCAGATCGATGCCCGACTTGACGCCGAGCCCGAGCAGCGTCGCCCACTTGTTGATGCGATCGACGCCCAGCATGTTGCCGACGGTGTAGAAGTAGACGTCGCAGGACTGCTCGATGGCACGGCGGAGATCCACGGTCCCGTGGCCCCCCTTCTTCCAGCACTTGAAGTAGCGGCCGTAGAAGTTGGCGCCGCCCGAGCAGTGCACCTTGAAGTCGGGGGTGACGACCTCTTCCTCCAGGCCGGCGAGGCCGACCGCCATCTTGAAGGTCGATCCGGGAGAGTAGCGTCCCTGGAGGGCGCGGTTCTGGAGCGGCTTCAGCTCGTCAGTGTTCAGCTTCACCCAGGTGGCGCGGTCGATGCCGGCGGCGAAGGTGTTGGGGTCGTAGGCCGGCCGGCTGGTGAACGACAGCACCTCGCCGTTGCGCGGATCGAGCACCACCGCGGCGCCGTTGAATCCCGAGGCGACAAAGGCATCGTCGGCGGCCTTCTGCACGTCGGCGTCGATGGTCAGCTGCAGCCGGCGTCCCTCGATCGGATCCTTTTTTTCGAGCTCTTCGATCTCGCGCCCGAGACTGTTGACGACCACGGCGCGGTTGCCCTCGGTGCCCATCAGCAGCCGGTTGTAGGCCTGTTCGACCCCCGCCTGGCCGACGAAGTCGCCCGACTCGACCCCGGCATACTCGGGCCGGGCCAGCTGCGCCTCCGTCACCTCGCTGACGTAGCCGAACAGGTGCGCCGCCATGTCGCTGGTCGGATAGTGCCGCGCCGGCACCTCCCGCGGCTCGATGCCCGGCAGCTCGAAGCGCCGCGCCCGCACCGCGATCACCTGCTCGCGGCTGGCGTTCTCGATGAGGACGATGGGACGGTAGCTGGGATCGCGGCGCCGGCGATTGACCGTCTCGCGCAGCTGGGCCTCGTCGGTGCCGGTCGCCTCGGCCAGGGTATGGAGGGTCTGGTCGAGGTTCCGCGTCTGCTCGCGCAGCAGCGCGATGTTGAAGCTGTTCTGGTTGTCGACCAGGACCTTGAAGTTCCGGTCGAACAGCACCCCGCGCGGCGCCGGCAGCGGCAGCCGGCGCAGGTGGTTCTCCGCCGCCATCTCGGCGAAGCGGTCGTGCTGGGCGATCTGGAAGATCCAGAAGCTGACCCCCAGCAGCGCAAAGAACCCCGCGACGAGGTACTGGATGACCGTGAGCCTCAGGGTGAGGCTGCGACGGTCGTCCGGCATCAGGGTCGGGCTGGGCATGAAACGCTCACTGCAATCTTAGTATCGCCCAGAGAACCGATTCCGGCACCCTGGCCCCTTGGCACCCTGCTCAGTACCTTCCCCTGGCCTGCCGCCGCTGCAGCAGGCCCGGGGTGCCTTCGGCAATCTGGAACGCCAGGACGCCGATGGCGGCGTTGACCAGCGCCTGGAGCAGCACCGCGCGGTAATGCATCGTGAACGCGCGCGACTCCACCAGCGAGTAGACCGCCTGAAAGCAGAGCTCGTGAACGAAGGTCGCGCCCACGAACATCACGAAGCGGGGCAGCGGCTGCGACACGATGAACTGCGCGCCGAGCACGCCGACCAGGAAACCGACGATGGTCTTCGACAGTCCGCCGATGCC
>JBDTOB010000318.1:0-4120 GCA_039933435.1 Acidobacteriota bacterium
CCCGACGCGGACTGTATCATTGGCCGGATGGCGATCCTCGACCAGCGGAGGAAGCAGCGATGAACATCTATCTTGCGTGCACCGTGCGCGGCGATCCCGGCGGCCTGGCCAGTGCGCGGGCGCTGGCTGACCTGCTCGAGCGCCAAGGCCACGTGGTGATGACCAGGCATCTGCTGGCCGACGACGTCGAGGCGGCGGAGTCGGCGCTCAGCGAGCGCGCGGTGTTCGAGCGCGACCTACGCTGGCTCGACGCCGCCGACCTGCTCATTGCCGAAGCCTCCGGTTCGAGCTACGGCGTCGGCTTCGAGGTCGGCTACGTGCTGGGCCGCTCCGTGCAGACCGCCCAGCGCGTCGTGCTGCTGTATCACGCCGACCGCGCCCCGCACGTGTCCCGGCTGATTGCCGGCAACACTCACCCGGCGTGCGCGACTTATCCGTACCGCGACGCCACCGACCTGCTGCGCTTCGTCGAAACCCTGATCGCACCGGTGCCGGGCTGCTGATGCCTGGCACGGCGGCACCATAGCCCTCTGCCCCTTGATATGTTGATTTCCATCCGCCGCCTGCATCCTTCGCTTCCGCTGCCTGCCTACGCGACCGACGGCGCCGCGGCCTTCGACCTTGCGGCGGCGGCCGACGTCGTCATTCAGCCCGGAGAGGTCGCGCTGGTGCCGACCGGGCTGGTCGTGACCGTGCCGCCCGGGATGTTTCTCGCCATCCTGGCGCGCAGCAGCACGCCGCTCAAGCGCGGGCTGATGGTGGCGAACGGCATGGGGGTGGTGGACTCCGACTACTGCGGCGAGCAGGACGAAGTGAAGATCGCGGTGCTCAACATCCGGCCGACGGCGGTCACGGTGACGGCCGGGGATCGGATCGCGCAGGGACTGATCCTGGCGGCGCCGCGCGTCGAGTGGCAGGAGACAACCGGGACCTCGGCGCCGTCGCGCGGCGGCTTCGGATCGACCGGCTAAGAAAAACGCCAGCCGTTGCCGGCTGGCGTTGTCGAACAGCCGTGGGCAGAGGCCGTCCGCGCGGACGGCTGGCCCGCGGAGGCTACCAGCGCGGCTCGCGCCCGCCGCCTCGTCCGCCACCGCCGCCACCACCGCTGCCGCCGCGGCCGCGACCGGCGCCAAATCCGCCGCCGCCCGAATGCTCCGGCTTGGGCCGTGCCTCGTTGACCGCGAGTGCGCGGCCGCCGAGCTCGTATTCGTTGAACTCGGTCACGGCCTTCTGCGCCTCTTCATCCGTCGCCATCTCGACGAAGGCGAAGCCCCGCGCGCGGCCAGTGGCCATGTCGCGCATGACGCGGACCGTCTCCACGTTGCCCGCCTTCGCGAACAGCTCCTGCAGCTCCGCCTCCCCGATCGAATAGGGAAGATTGCCGACGTATAACTTGCGACCCATGCTGATTGCTCCTGCTCTGCCCGGCTGACGCCCGCCGGCCTGCGGACCCGTGTCCGCATCTGATTGAGGAAGCTTAGGAAATGAGTGGGTGTCCACTCCTGTCGCTTCGGTGCCCGGGCTGAGGGGAGCGAGGTGAACTCGGTCGGCTCTACAGCGAGAGGCAAAAGCAGGCGGCTAAACTTCTACTGACGCCTCAAGGTTACAGGACGCCCGGGGGTTCCGCAAGGAATTTAGGGATCTCGACCCAGCAGGGAATGGAGGAATGGAAGGTGAATCCCGCCTGCTCGTAGAAACCGCGCGCGGAGAGCCGGCTGTCGAGATGCAGCCGGGTGACGCCCTCCGCGGCGGCGCGGGTCGCGATCCAGCGCAGCAGCGCCGCGCCGTGGCCGCGACCCCGCGCCTGCTCCTCGGTCACCAGATCGTCGACGAAGACATGTTCCCCGCGCGACAGGGTGTGGGTCCGGCGCACGCCGGCCAGCGCCACCAGGGCGCCGTCCTCGAACGCGCCAATCAATTCGTAGCCCTGGCAGTGCTGACGCCGCACCTCGGCGGCGAATGTCTCGACGCGGATGCGGTCGCGCAGCGCCGCCATCAGCGGAAAGGCGCGGGCGATGTCGGCGTCGGAGCGGAGCTCGGCAAAAGTGCGCATGCGGAAGGCCTCAATGGAAACGATACAGGCGGATGCCGCCGCTGCCGACGGCCATCAGCTCGAGCTCGGGGTGCCGGCCAATCGCCTCGACCACGTCCTCGGCCTCGTGGCCGAATCGCGAGGGGTGCACCATGACGTGGGTGACGCCGGCGCGGCGCATCGCCTGCACGGCGTAGTCCCTGGGAAAATACCAGAAGACATCGGCATACGCCGTATACGAGGCGGGCGTATAGCCGCTGTAGCCGTTCATCAGCGGCCGCCAGTGGGCCGTGGAATTGAGGACGTACTCGGCATTCTCGAAGGCCGCCTGTCGCGGGTAGAACGGCACCTCGGCCAGCACCACCCGGGGTTCCGCCGCCAGCAGCGAGTAGATGTGCGGCACGCCGGTGAAGCGGCGGTAGTTTATCGGCGCCCGGAGCGCTTCCGCATTCACCGCCGCCACGAGCACGATCGTCCAGGCCACGACGCGCCGCGATCGCGGATGACGGGCGCGGATGGCGGCGGCGCCGAGCCCCGCCAGCACCGCCAGCGCCAGCAGGAAAAGATTGCCGAAGCGCGCGGCCGCACGCAGGCCGTGCATCGGCGGAAAGACGGCATACACCCACCCGTAGATCGGGGTCCTCGTCCCCAGCGACAGCAGCAGGCCGACCGCCGCCAGCCCCAGCAGCATCCCGACGCGGCGTCGGGCCACGATCGTGTCGGGACGCTGCCGCGGCGCCTCGCGCCCGGCTGTCCATACCGCCGTCAGCGCCAGCCCCAGCACGGCGATGCCGGGGAAGAAGCTGTCCACCGGGTCCACGAAGAACCGGTGGCTCCAGGTCGTGAAGTGGATCGTCCCGCTTGCCGCCAGGTAGCCGCGCAGCGACGCCGAATAGTCGGCCACCCCTTCGAGCGTCCGCACCATGCCCTGCTCGATGGCGGCGCGGCGGTAGGGCAGCCACAGGGGAACGATTGCGACCGCCGACGCCGTGACCGCCAGGGCCAGGCGCGGCAGCACGGCGCGCCACTGTCCCAGCCAGTCGCCGATGCGTGTCGTCAGCACCACCGCCGTCATGACGGCGCCGAACACCAGCAGGTAGCCCGAGGTATAGGCCATGACGGCCATCCAGGCCGCCAGCCACAGCGCGTCGCGCGTCTGTGGCCTGGTCACCAGCCGGTCGGCGGCCAGCAGCGCCAGCGGCAGCCCATACAGATGCAGCCCCTGGACGTGGGCCAGCCGCGTCAGCGTATGGGTGTTGAAGGCGAAGGCCGACCCCGTCAGCAGGGCGGCGAGGCTGTCGCCGGTCCACCGGTACATCAGCGTGTAGCCGGCCAGCGCGGTCAGCGCCAGCCCCGCCACAATCATCAGGTTGGCCGCCAGCACCGGCGATCCCCCCAGCCAGGCCACCGGCGCGGCGAGCAGCGCCGGCACGATCAGCGGCTCTGAAAAAGCGAGCACGTCGCGGGCGGGATAGAAGATATTGGCCTGGAACAGGTGCGCCGGCGCGCGCGGCAGCTGGTGCGCCACCCACGCCATGATCCACTCGTTCAACTGGGCGTCGCCGTTGTCGTTGCGCGACAGCGTCGCCGGTGCCGTGATCAGCGGCCAGGTGTGGACGATCGCGAGCATCAGGCAGGCCAGCGCCGCGGCGATCCAGCGGCCGCGGCCGCGCCGCGCCAGGGTGGGGGCCGCCGAGGGGGCCGCTGGAACCATGCGGGACCGCCGGCCTACCGCGCCGCCAGGCTGCGGATCAACGTCAGGAGCATGTCGATGCCGACGGCGTTGTGGCCGCCGAGCGGAATGATGATGTCGGCGTAGCGCTTGCTGGGCTCCACGAACTCGAGGTGCATCGGCTTCACCGTGCCCAGATACTGGTCGATGACCGAGGCCACCGTCCGACCGCGGTCGGCGAGATCGCGCTGCAGCCGCCGGATGAAGCGGGTGTCGTCGTCGGCGTCGACGAACACCTTGATGTCCATCAGCGCCCGCAGCGACGGGTCGGAGAAAATCAGGATGCCCTCGACGATGATCGCCCGGCGCGGCAGCGCCGCCAGGGTCACCGGCTGCCGCGCGTGGCGCGCGAAGTC
>JBDTOB010000319.1:0-4111 GCA_039933435.1 Acidobacteriota bacterium
CCGTAGCGGTAGAACCGCTCGATGTCGTTGCCCTTGAAGGTGCTGCCGTCTCCCCAGATGTTGACGGTATCCTCCTTCATCGCGGTCACCAGCATCGTGCCGGTGACGGCGCGGCCGATCGGCGTGGTGTTGAAATAGGCGACGCCGGCGGTGGTGATGTGAAAGGCGCCGCACTGGAGCACCGCCAGCCCCTCGGCGACGAGCTGCTCGCGGCAGTCGATCAGCCGGGCCAGCTCGGCGCCGTATTGCAGCGCCCGGCGGGGAATGGCGTCGTAGTCGGACTCGTCGGGCTGTCCCAGGTTGGCGGTATAGGCGTAAGGGATGGCCCCCTTGCCGCGCATCCAGTGCAGCGCCGCACTGGTGTCGAGGCCGCCCGAGAACGCAATGCCGACCTTCTGGCCGACGGGAAGATGCTGAAGGATGTTTGCCATGTCGAGGGTGTCCCAGCGGACATGATACCCAATCGGTGACATTTCGGTGGCTCTGCGGCCGCGCCGCGCCGGTACGCTACGATTCCGTCTCGTGCCGCCTGCCACTCTGTCCGGTGACGACGAGCGAGCCCCGCTGGCCGCGGAGCCGGAGACGCTGACGGCGCTGCGCCGGATGATCCTGGCGCTGCTGGTGATCGGTCTGGCGGGGCTCGGCGTCGAGCTGCTGCTGCTGCAGCACTTCGAATCGCCGGCCCAGATCATCGCCCCGGGGCTGCTGGCCACGGCGCTGGCGCTGGTGGGGTGGCACGTCCGGGATCGCGGCCCGCGCAGCCTGCGGATGCTGCAGGCGGCGATGTGGCTGTTTGTCGGCGCGGGCGGCCTCGGGCTGTATTTTCACTACCACGCCAATGTCGAGTTCCAGCGCGAGATGGACCCGTCGATCGGCGGCATCGCCCTGATCCGCAAGGCGCTCGCGGCGAAGACCCCGCCGGCGCTGGCGCCGGGAGCGATGGCCGAGCTCGGGCTGCTCGGGCTGCTCTACACCTTCCGTCATCCCGGCCTGCGGCGGCGCCACGGCCGGGCAACGCCCGCACGCGCATCGTGACCGTTCACCGCACGAAAGAGGAGAGCTCCAGATGAAATTCCGGATGTCGTTGTCGATGCTGTTGATGATGCTGACGCTGGGGGCGGCGCTGCCGGGGACGGCCGCGGCGCAGGTGGGCAAGTCCCAGGGGGTGGTCGACGCCAATACCGCGCCCGAGAAGGATCTGGCGGCGATGCCGCACATGACGCCGGCGATTACCGCCGCGCTGGTCGCGGCGCGGCCGTTCGCGAGCATCACCGAGCTGAACGCCTTCCTGCTCAAGCAGGGGCTGACCCAGGATCAGGCGATGGCGCTCTATCGCAAGGCCTTCGTCCACATCAACCTCAACACCGCGAGCCGGGAGGAGATCCTGCTGGTGCCCGCCGCGGGGCCGCGGATGGTGCGGGAGTTCACCGAGTACCGGCCGTGGAAGTCGTGGGTGCAGTTCGACAAGGAGATCGGCAAGTACGTCGGCGCCGACGCCACCGCGCAGCTCGCCCAGTACGCTTTCATTCCCGTCAACCTCAACACCGCCACCGACGACGACATCCTGACGATTCCCGGGGCGGGTCCGCGGATGGTGCGCGAGTTCAAGGAATACCGGCCGTGGAAGTCGTGGGCGCAGTTCGACAAGGAAATAAGCAAGTACGTCGGCCAGAAGGAAACCGACCGGCTGAAGCGCTACGTCACCTTCGAGTAGGGCGGCCCGTCCTCAGCCGGTATTGCGCATGCCGGCGGCGATGCCGTTGACGGTGACCATGAAGGCCTTGGAGATCTGCGGGTCGATGTCCTCGCTCTCGCGCAGCCGCCGCAGCAGCTCGATCTGCACGAGGTTGATCGGGTAGACGTAGGGGTTCCGGACCGCGATCGAGCGGCGCAGGACGACGTTTTCCGTGAGCAGGCGCTCCTTGCCGGAGGCGCGGAGCACCGCGTCGGTGGTCTCGGCGAGGCGGCGGCGCAGGTCGGCGCCGACCGCGTGCAGGTCGTCGGGCACCAGGCGGCGGTCGTACTCCGCCGCGATCCGAGCGTCGGATTCCGCCAGCACCATGGCGATCAGGTCGATCGTCGAGCGGAAGAACGGCCAGCCGTCGTACATCTCGCGCAGGATCGGCACTTCGCCGCGCTCGATCGCCGCGGCCAGCGCCTCGCCGGTGCCGAGCCACGAGGGCAGCAGCAGCCGGGTCTGGGTCCAGGCGAACACCCACGGGATGGCGCGCAGCGAATCGACGCCGCCGTCGGCCATGCGCCGCGCCGGGCGGCTGCCGATCGGCAGCGAGCCCAGTTCGATCTCCGGGGTGGCGGCGCGGAAGTAGGCGATGAAGCGCGGATCCTCGTAGACGACGTCGCGATAGACCTTGCGCGCGGTCGCGGCGAGCCTGTCCATTTCGTCGCGCCACTGCGGCGCCGGCGCCGGCGGCAGCGCCAGCGTCGCGCCGAGGGTGGCGGTAGTGTAGAGCTCGAGCGTTCGCGCGGCGATGTCCGGCAGCCCGAACTGCGCCTGGATCATTTCTCCCTGCTCGGTGACCCGCAGGCGCCCTTCGACCGATCCGGGCGGCTGCGACTGAATCGACAGGTAGGTGGGCCCGCCGCCGCGGCTGATGCTGCCGCCGCGGCCGTGGAAGAGCGTCAGCTCCACGCCCGCCGCGCGACAGACGTCCACGATCGATTCCTGCGCGCGGTAGAGCGCCCAGTTGGCGGAGAGCCGGCCGCCGTCCTTGGCGGAGTCGGAATAGCCGATCATGATTTCCTGGCGGCCGTCGATCCGGTCGCGGTAGGCGGGCATCGCCAGCAGCGTCCGCAGGGTCTCGGCGGCGCCTTCCAGATCGTCGACCCGCTCGAACAGCGGTACCACCCGCAGCCGCGACCTCGATCCCGCCTGCAGCGCCTCCACCGCCAGCACGTCCGACGGCGCCTGCGCCATCGACACGACGTAGGCCGAGAGCGATTCGTGATGGATCTCGGCCGCGGCCCGGAAGGTGTCGAAGACGTCGCGAATCTCGTCGCTGGCGGCGACGGCCGGCGGGACGAGTGGGCGCCCGTCGCTGATCGCCTGGGTCAGGAACTGCTGCCGCCGCGCTTCGTCCCAGTCCTCGTAGCGGCCCAGGCCGCGATGTTCGGTCACCACGGTGAGCGCGGCCGCGTGCCGCGAGGCGTGCTGGCGGAGGTCGAGCCGGACCAGCGTCAGGCCGAACGCCGCGGTGCGGCGCAGCACGTCCGCGAGCCGGCCGTTGGCGATGATCTCCTGGCCGGTCGCCACCAGCGAGTCGTAGCAGAGCCGCAGCGGCTCGACCAGTTCGGCGGTCGAGGTGTAGGCGGCGGCGCGCCCCCCCTCGGGGCGGGCCGCGTCGGTCTGCACGATCTCTGCCCTGGCGAGCTGCCGGCCGAGGTCGTCACGCGTGGCGCGGAGCCGGTCCCGCACCTCGCGCAGGATGGCCCGGTAGGGCTCGCGCGCCTCGCGCCCGCGGGCGCGCAGCTCCGGCGTCGCGACGGTCATCGACAGCTCGGCGCGCAGCGCGCTGATCTCGCGCTCGTAGAGGTCCGCCGCCATCCAGCGCGCCACCGCGCAGGCCAGGTGGGTGACGCGCGGGGTCACCGTCGGGTTGCCGTCGCGGTCTCCCCCCATCCACGAGCCGAAGCGGATCGGCGCGGCGTCGAGCGCCAGCGGCCGGCCGGTGGCGGCGCGCAGGGCGCCGTCCAGCGACCGCACGAAGCGCGGCACCGCGTCCCACAGCGTCTGCTCGAAGATCAGCAGTCCGGCAATCGCCTCGTCCACCGGGGTCGGACGGCGGGGCCGGATCTCGTCGGTCTCCCAGGCCGCCATGATTTCGCGGCGGAGCAGCCCGGCGATCTCCTCGCGCTCGGGGGCGGTCAGATCGCCGCGGTCCTGGCGGGCCAGCGCCGCGGCGATGCGCAGGTGCTTCTGGATCAGCGTTCGCCGCGTGATCGTCGTCGGGTGCGCGGTCAGCACCAGCTCGATCCGCAGTGAGGCGGTCGCCTGGTGCAGCCCGTCGGCGCCGACGCCGGCGGCCAGCAGCCGCGCGAACGTCTCTTCGCAGGAGCCGCGCTGCGGCGGGGCGCTCTGGTCGTGCTGATAGGC
>JBDTOB010000320.1:0-4106 GCA_039933435.1 Acidobacteriota bacterium
GCACGCCGGTTCCCGAGACCATCGGCCGGACCGAATCGCACGGCTGCGTCCGGCTTACGAACTGGGACGCGCTGCACCTGGCGAATCTCGTCAAACCCGGCACGCGCGTCGTCTTCAAGGAGTAGCCGGTGCCTGACCCCGATCGCACGTCGCGGGCGCGCTCGTTCGGATTCGGTGCGGCATCGGGCTTCATCGCGGGAGCGCTGTGTGCCGGTCTGATTATCAGCAAGTACGGATCGGTCGCCACTCCGGCGCCCTCGACCTCGCCGGTGGTGCGTATTGACGACGGGCTGGCCGACATCGACTCCCCGGTGCTGGAGGAGGCCCCTCCGGCAGTCCCGCCTGGCGGCGCTGCCACTTCGGCGGACCGCCGCGCCGATCCCACCGCCTCGCCGCTGCCCGCGGCGCCGGGCGACATCAGGGGACGCGCGCTGGAGATGCCGGTCGAGGGTATCCGCCCGGAGCAGCTGGTCGACTCCTTCGCGGACAAGCGCAGCGGGACGCGCGTGCACGAGGCGATCGACATCCTGGCGCCGCGGAATACCCCGGTGAAGGCCGTGGAAGACGGCACTATCGCCAGGCTCTTCTACAGCAAGGCCGGAGGGATCACGATTTACCAGTTCGATCCGGGCGAGCAGTTCTGCTACTACTACGCCCACCTCGAACGCTACGCGGACGGTCTGCAGGAAGGCGCGAAGGTGCGCAAGGGGCAGGTGCTCGGCTACGTCGGGACCTCGGGCAACGCGGCGAAGGACACTCCGCACCTGCACTTCGCGGTGTTTCGCCTCACGGCGTCGAAGCACTGGTGGGAAGGAACGCCGATCGATCCGTATCCGGCGCTGCGCTGAGGCGCGGTCAGGATGGGCGGTCGCGGCGCGAGGCGGCGCCAGGGCGGAGGCCGGTCAGCGGCGGCTGCCAGCCGTCAGCTTCGAGGCGCGACTCGAGAACCGTCGTCCGCTGCAGCAGCGTCCCGCACTCCGAGTAGCGCTCGAGGTCCTGCCGGCCGTCGGGCCAGGTAATCACCAACTCGTAGTCGTCGCCGTCGGTCTGCCGCCGGACTTCGTAGTGCAGGCGGCAATCCTGGCGCTCGAAAAACCAGATCATCACCAGGGATATCGGCTCGCCGGCGGCGCGGCTTTAGCTCGCGATCCGGCTACCGGGTCCAGCCAATCGACAGCGCGCCGGCGCGTTCCCGCAGGCCGCGCGCGTAGTCGACGCGAACGACGCCCGCGCCCGGCACCGCGATTCTCAGCCCCACCCCGGCATCGACCTGGCCGGCCGGATCGGCGTCGCGCAGCCCCCGCCCGGCGCGGGCGGCGTCGAGGAAGACCGCCGGGGCCAGCCGGATCACCCCTCGCGGCCTCAGCCAGTGGCGGCCTTCGACGCCGCCATGCAGCAGCCGACGCCCGAACACGCCATCCCGGATGACGCCGTCGTCCAGTAACGGGTGCGCGCGCAGCAGCGCGTCGCGCCCCTGTCCCGTGCCCGCGCCCGCCCACAACGCCCGCGGCGCGCTGTCCGCCACCTGGTCGATGCCCGCCTGTGCCAGCCAGACCGTGCCTTCGTGCGTGGTGGCCGATCGCCACTCCGCAAGCGCCCTGGTGCCCCACGCCGACAGCCCCCCCGTCCACGCGTCGATGCCGGCCCGCAGCGACACGCGATCGCCGTCGAGCCGCTGCTCGACGCCGAGGCCGAGCGAGAAGGCGCGGCGGCGCGGGCGGTCCCACACATCGAGGCCTGAGGTGACCTCCCACCGCAGGCCCCGTTCCGTCCAGTTCGCGACCTGGATCGCCACCCGGCGGCGCGCTTCCTCGACGACGGCCGCGCCGGCCGCCGGCCCGGCATAGGATTGGCGTTCGGTGAATCCATCCACCGCCCAGACGCCTCCGAACGGCGCCGGTGCGGCAAACCGGCCGCCGACCCTGGGGCGGTGCTCCCACCAGCGCCATGACAGGGTGGCGAGTTCCCCGCCGCCGCTCGGGCTGGACAGCGACGCCGCCAGTTCGCGGTCGCTGACTGCGTGGACGCCGATCGCCGCGAGCGCCACGAATCCGCTCGGCACCAGCGGCCGTTCCAGCACAGCGGCATCGACCTGGGCGGTGCCGTGTTCGGCGGGCCGGTAGGCGAGCCGCGTGCTCTGCGCGGCTGGCAGCTCTCCGAGCCGGCGCCTCGCCGCCTGCAGCGCCGCCCGCGTCAGCAACTGCTGCGGCCGCAGCCCGATCCCGCGCGTCACCGCCAGGTAGCGCGTGCGCTCGAGGCCGGTCACGGTGATGAGATCGATGATCGGCTGCCCCAGCCGGTTCCAGGCCGCCAGCGCCCCGTCGGCATCGCCGTCGAGAAAAAGCGACGTCGCCAGGATCCGGAGCGCCAGCGGGTCCGCCGCGTCGTTGGCCAGCGCCCGGCGGGCGTCCTGCGCCGCTTCCCGCCACTCATTTTTGAGCGCATGGAGGCCGGCCATTTCCCGCCAGGGTGAGGCCGACAACGGACAGGCGGCGGCCGCGACTTCGAGCAGCGCCCGGCCGCCGTCGAGCGCGCCGGCGCCGGCCAGCCGGACAGCCTCCTGAACCATCGGATCGCACGGCGTGCGCGGCGGCGTCGCGTTCCCGGCGGTCGGCGATGCCGATGCGGGGGCCGTCGGCAGTGATTCGGCCGGCGGCAATGTGGCGACCGGCGGCAGTGCGGTGGCCGGCGCCGGCGGCGGCCCCGCCACCAGCGTCCAGAACCCCGACGCCGACCAGGCCTCGGTGAAGGCGCGCTCCTCGAGGAGACGGAAGGGCGCTCGCGCCGGATCGTGAACGATGACGCGGCCGCCGTCCCAGCCGACGAGAACGACGTAGTGGAAGCGGCCGGGCCGGTCCTGGATGAGTGCGATCACCGGACGTCCCGCGTCGAGGTACGAGCGCACCAGCGCGGCATCGCCGCTGAACGACTGCGCCTGCCAGCCGCGCGCCCGCAGGGCGTCGATCAGATCCTGGCCGCGGATGCCGCCGGCATCTCGATCGACCAGGCCGGCAAAGGTTTCGGCGTAGATACCGGTCTCGCCGAAGAAGCGCATGACCATGGCGACGGCCGCGCCGCCGCAGAGGGCCTCGCTTTGGGGGAGGTAGGGGACGTCGAGCAGGTGCAGCGCCGTGCCGGGAGGCTGCGCGCGGGCCGGAACGGCCGTCACCGCCGCCGTCATGGTGACGACAGCGGTGACCAGAAGACGTACGATCCGGACACTCAAATCAATGCATCAGTTCGCGACGACAAGAATGAGCACCACCAGCAGGATGATGATCACGGTCGTGGTCGAAATCACAATGTTCGACGCGCCGCCGGTCAGCTGGTTCTGGACCGCGCGGGCCTGGGAGGCCGCCTGCTCGAGATCGGCGCCCTGAAGGGTCGAGACCGCCGCCGTGGCCCGGTCGACCGACAGCCCGGCTCTGGCCGCCACCTCGCGAACCTCCTGACGCTGGAGCACCGACAGGATGGCGCTGCGGTCCGCCTGCTCGCTGGCGACGCGCTGCTGCACCGCCTTGTCGAGCGCGGACGTCCCGATGACATGATCCTGCGCGCTGGCCATCGGCGCCATGAACAGGGCCACCATGCATACCGCGAGCGAATGACGAACAATTTTCATCTTGAAGCCTCCGTAAGTGTGTCAACAAACATGCTGCTCATCCCCTAGCATCATTCGTGCCCGCGGCCTCCGACCGGTCGACGGCACCCCAAGTGTGACGCCGCCCCGCCCGGTGCCGTCGTGCCGTTGGCCCGCGGCTTCGGCGCATGGTAAAGTGCCGCTGCACGCTCGCTTACACCTGTGACGAATACGGACCCCCGGTCGCACGTCGGCGCCCCGCATCCCGCCTCGGTCGCCACCGAGCGCATCCTGCTCGTGGACGACGAGGAAGTCCTGCGCCGGCTGGCGCGTTCGGTCCTCACCCGGCAGGGCTACGAGGTGGTCGATGCCAGCGACCCGGCGGCCGCGGTCGCCATCGCGGAGGCGCAGCCGGAGTCCTTCGACCTGATCCTGGCCGACGTCATGATGCCCGGGATGCGAGGCTACGAAATGGTCCGCCAGATCCGGCCGCACCAGTGCCGCGCCAAGGTGCTCTACATGTCGG
>JBDTOB010000321.1:0-4072 GCA_039933435.1 Acidobacteriota bacterium
GTCCCGCAGCCGGACGCTGCCGAGATCGCGGCCGTCCACGAGGATGCGCCCGGACTGCGGCCGGTTGAACGCCATCACCAGGCTGATCAGGGTGCTTTTGCCCGAGCCGCTGGACCCGACCAGCGCGGTGGTGGTGCCGGCGGCCGCGGTGAAGCTGACGTGCTTCAGCACCGGCACGCCCGGGTTGTACTCGAAGGTGACGTTCTCGAAGCGAACCTCACCGTCGATGTCGCCGAACGGCTCGCGGGTGCTGTCCTCGTCGTCCTCGGTCTTCATGCTCATCAGCTCGTGAATGCGATCGAGCCCGGCGAACGCCTCGCTGATTTGCGTGCCAATCGAGGCAATCTGCACCACCGGCGCCGCCATCAGCCCGGTGAAGAGGATGTAGTTGATGAACTCGCCGAGGGTCATCGTCCCGGCCAGGATCGATCGCCCGCCGACGATCAGCATGATCACGCCGATCGTGCCGACCACCACGGTCGAGAACGCGGTGATCGCCGAGACGCCGGTGATCGACTCCGCGATGTTACGGAACAGGCGGTTGACGCCGCGCGTGAAGACCAGCTCCTCGCGCTTCTCCGCGGTGTAGGTCTTGACGATGCGGATGCCGCCGAGGGTCTCGTTGAGGCGCCCGGTGACCTCGGCGTTGATCTTGCCGCGCTCCCGGAACAGCGGCCGCAGCCGCTTGAAGGCGATCGCCATCCCGCCGCCGAAGATCGCCAGCGCGACAATCGTGATCAGCGTCAGGTACCAGTTGAGATAGAAGAGGTAGGCCAGGGCGAAGAGCGCGGTGACGACGCTGCCGGTGAGCTGGGTCAGCCCGGTTCCGACCAGGTTGCGGATGCCCTCGGCGTCGGTCATGATCCGCGAGATCAGGACGCCGGACTGGGTCGAGTCGAAGTAGGCGACCGGCAGCCGGGCGACGTGCGCCTCGACGCGGCGGCGCATTTCGGTGATGGCGCGCTGCGCCGCGACGCCGAGCACCTGCGAGAGCGCGAACGAGGAGATCGCCTGGACCAGGGTGGCGGCGCCGGCGGCCAGCGCCAGCGGCGTCAGCAGGTCGGCTCGCCCCTTGTTGATGACGTCGTCGATCAGGAATTTCGAGGTCGCCGGCAGGACCAGGCCGGAGAGCCGGTTCACCAGCATCAGCGCCAGGCCGACGCCGAGCCGGCCGCGCCGCGCCCAGATGAGCGCCCGCGCCTCTTTCCACGCCGCCGAGGTCAGCTTCTTTTTCTTCGGCTCGTCCGGCTTCGCCGGCGCCGCGCGGCCGCGAAGCCCGCGCGTGCCTTCGGACTTCGGCAGCCGCAATCCCATTCCCAGTGCCACCCTGTAAGGATACTGCCTTCAGCCGCGACGCCGGGCCGGGAACCGGCTCACTTGCCGAAGTTGACCCGCAGCTCCCCGACCACCTGGCGCTTGGTGATGTCGCCGAAGACGTGCTGATGAATCTCCTGGTTGCCCAGGTCGGTCGCCTTGATCGAGGTGACCAGGCGATCGCGCGCTCCCCACTTCACCCCCACTCCGGCATTGACCAGGGTGTAGGCCGCCGTCGTGCCGTGATAGCGGTCGTCGAGGACGTCCTGCCAGAAGGCGCTGTCCGAGTAGCTCACCGAGACGTTGGCGAGCAGCCGCCGGTGGTCGAGGCTGGCGCCGAGGTTGTAGCGGTTCTTCGCCGGCAGGTTGAGCTCCGAGATGTCGAATCCCTTCGGCTTCGGCTTCGCCTGCCACGAGTAGTTGGCATAGACGCTGACGCCGCGGGCAATCGGCGTGTCGAGGCCGAGCTCGAGGCCGCGCTGCGTCGTCTGGCCGAAATTCTGGTAGGTGAAGAGCGCCGGAAACCCTGCCCCGCCGGTCGCCAGGCTGATGACGATGGGCGGCAGCGGCCAGCCCGGCGGCGGGTTGGCGGGCGTGTAGCGCGCCGACCGCACCTCCGTGAAGAAAATGTCGTTTTTCGACTGGTTCACGTAGAACGCCGCCGAGAGCACGCTGTGGCCGGCGAGCACCCCGGTGTAGCCGACTTCGTAGGCGTTCATCGACGTCTCGGTCAGCCCCTCGTTGCCGATCGACTTCACCGGCAGCGGGTAGACGAGGCCCGGCGCCAGCGTCAGCCGCTCGGCGATGGTGATGTCGAGAAAGTTGTTGATCACCGAGGGCGAGCGGTAGGCGCGGTTGTAGGACATCCGGAAGGTGTGGCTGGGCCGCGGCTTGACGAGCAGCGCCACCCGTGGCGAGAACACGAAGCTGTCGAGATAGTCGAAGCGATCGCCGCGGCCGCCGACCGAGAGCCGGAACTTGTCGGTGAGGAAGATCTCGTCCTGCGCGTAGACCCCGAACTCGGTGCGGTTGCCGCTGTTGGGCGCCAGCGACAGGTCGAAGGTGTTGTAGCGGAGATTGCCGCCGTAGGTGAGCACATGGCGCTTGGCGATCGTCTGGACGTTGGCGACGTCGAGGTCGCTGGTCTTGGTCTTGAACGCGAAGCGGATGGGCACCCCCGCGGGGTCGCGGGTCAGGAGGTTGCCGGCATCGCCGTCGAGCGCCTGCATGAAGCCGGAGACGTGCAGCCCACGGCGGCTGAAGCTGACGCGCCCGTAACTCATGATCGAGCCGCTGTTGATGTCGAACGGCCCGATCCCGGTGTGCATGATGCCTTCGGTGCCGGCGGCGCCGCCGGTGAACGAGAGCTTCCGTCCGTCCTCGAAGTCGTAGTCGAGGCGGCCGTCGAACTTGGGCTGCGACGTCCCGGTGTTGGTGTAGGCGGGATACGCCGTGCCGCGGGGCGCCGTCGGCGTCACGGGGGACCCGGGGATGAAGCCGGTCGGGCGCGACAGCGGGTCCTGCACGTACCCGCCGGCGGAGAGCTTGAACGCCCACCGGTCGTTCAGCGCCGCGGCGTGCGTGCCGCTCGCGTACCACAGCGAACCGGAGGACTCGTCGTTGGCGCGCTCGAACATACCGAGCCCGAGGGTCGCCGTCGTCCCCTGCATCTCGCGGGGCGACTTGGTGATGACGTTGATCACGCCGTTGACGGCGTTGGCCCCCCAGACCGCGGACGCCGGTCCGCGAATCACTTCAATCTGCTTGATCTCGTTGAGGTTGACCGGAAGAAAATCCCACATCACGAACCCGAAGAAATCCTGATAGAGGCTGCGGCCGTCGAGCAGGGCGAGCTGGCCGGTGGCCAGCGTGCCGGTCGCCGCGCGGCTGGTGACGTTGATGTCGCGCGCCGAGGTCTGGGTGATGTTGAGGCCCGGCACGGTGCGCAGCAGCTCCGGGAAGTTCTGCGAAGTGGCGCGCTCGATCTGCGCGGACCCGATCACCGTCATCGTCGCCGGGGTGTTGGCCAGCTTCTCCGCGGCCCGCGAGCCGCTGACGACGACCGTTTCCTCGTAGCGGGTCTCGCCGGGCTCTGGCGGCGGGGTGGCCTGGGTCGAGTCTGGCGACGGCGCTGCGGCGGCCGGCGCCTGGGCGTAGACGGGGCCGGCGGCGGCGGCGGCGACGAGGGTGGCCAGCATGGCCCGGCACAGGGGGTTCATCCCTACTCCTTTGTAACCGCCGTCAGCGGCGGCCACGATGCGGTTGAGGTGAGCGGCCGCCGGTCGTCACGGCTCGAGCGTCCGTCAGCCGAGGTTGCTATACCACACCGGTCGGGGCCGTTCAACTCGGCTACACTCTGGGTTTGGAGCGCGCCGCCCCCGATCCCGCCGTCCCCGAGCCCTTGGCACCCGATCCCAGGCCCGCCGCCGCGCCGGGCCCGGGCATCGCGGTCATCCCGGCGGAGGAGTGGGCCACGTGGCCGGACGAACGGCTCCTCGATCTGCGCATCTCGCAGCTCGGGATCTCGATCGAAGGCAGCCCGCTCGAATCGCGGATTGCCGAGCTGCAGCGGGAGATCGACGCGCGCGGGCTGTCGTTCCAGCCTCACTTCTGGCTGTCGGCGGAATGGTTCTCGCCCGACGGCGTGCCGGGCGTGGCGATCCCGTTCTACCTGGCGCATCCCCGGCTCGAGCGGCTCGAGCGGGCGCAGATGCTCGAAGTCGAGGGGGGTACCGAGGCGTGGTGCCTGAAGATCCTC
>JBDTOB010000322.1:0-4060 GCA_039933435.1 Acidobacteriota bacterium
CCGATGGCCTGCGCGTAGGCGCGAATGAAGGCACGCCGATAGATCCCCGACGGCCAGTGCGAGGTGTCGTCCCGCTCGAGCGCCTCGAGGAGGGACAACTTGATTTTCAGCTCATCAGCAATGGCGCTGAGGGCTGTGCCCTGCTCTTCACGCCGCAGGCGCAGTCGATCGCCGAAACTTCCGGGCATGGTCATACGCTAGCAAGCCACGAACAGGCATCGTAGCGTGAAGCGATCGGCAAGCCAACCTTCGAGTGAAACGGCCCGACTAGCGAATCACGATCCGGCCGCGCAGCGACTGGTTGTCGGGGTTCTCGTGGTCGTGCACGCCGCATGTCCTCGTCTCGATGAGGTTGCCGGTCTCCCGGCTCTGCCCCTGCGTGAGCAGTCCGACCTGATTGATCGCCGGACAATCGCTGTGCTCGGGATGCGGATCCGACGACATCTGATGCCGCTGCGCGTGGTTGTTGATGAACAGCACCCGCGCGCCGGGCGCCACCACCAGCTCGCTGGGGCTCATCACGCCGGTCGCCGAGATCGTGAACCGGTTCGGGTTGTCCTGTGTGGACGGGGCCGACGGACTCGTGCCGCCGCCGCACGTGGCCAGGATGGCGGCCGCGCCCACGATCGCGAGACGCATGGACCCGCGCATCTTCAAAATTTGAAGCCGGCGGTGATGGACAGGACCCGATTGGTGGCCCTGGTGCTGTTGTCCTTGTCGATGTCCTTCAGGCCGAAGGTATAGCGGCCGTCTAGCACCAGCCGTTTGATCTCGATACCGCCCCCGGCCGCGAAGCCGTAATCGAGCGCTTCGATGTCCTCGCCGAGATCGACCTCCTCCGTCGCGCTCCCGAAACTCGTGCGCGACCGGGCCCTGAGACGAAAGGCGATCGACGGCCCGGCAGCCGCGTAATAGCGCCCCCGGCCGGGGCCCCGCCGCGACAGCCGCGCCAGTATCGGCACTTCCAGATAGTCAACCGCCACGCTCGCCTTGACGCCGCCGACATCGAGGCGGCCGCCCTTCGACGTATACAGCGCCTCGCTCTGCAGGTCGAGCCACGACGTCACCGGCAGCGTCGCGAACAGGCCAGCGACCATGCCGACGCGCGTCGTCAGATCGGTGCGCTCGTCGCCGTCCCTTTCGATCCGCTGGGTGGCGAGATTGACGCCTCCCTTCGCGCCCATCACGAATCCCTGTGCCGCTGCCGGTGCGCCGCAGAGGAGCAGCAGGAGCGACGCTGTCGCGCATGTTCGCATCATCTTGATCTTGATCTTGTCGTGGTTGGCTGCGCGTGGAGCCACCGGGTCAGAGGAAGGCCGGGCCGCCGGGGAAGGCGCCGCCCAGAATCGCCGCCGGATCGCTGCCCAGCCAGCGCTCGATGACGGTCGCATAGACGGACCGGAAGTCGGTTTCGAAGCGGACGTCGCGGCTGCCGTTCTCGAGCGTCGCGTTGTCGGGGGCGACGCGAAGGTTCGGCGCGGTCCCGTAGATCCCGCCGCGGACTCCGCCGCCCATCGCCAGCATGATGCCGGCCGCGCCGTGGTCGGTGCCCTGGCTGCCGTTCTCGTCGATGCGGCGGCTGAACTCCGAGAACTGCAGCACCAGGGTGTCGTTCAGCAGCCGCTGGTTCTGCAGGTCGGTGTAGAAGGCGGACAGCGCGCCGTCCACCGTGCCCATCAGCCCCGCGTAGGTGCCGTTGGCATTCACCCCCTGCCCGGAGTGCGTGTCGAAGCCGCCGGTCTGGACCCAGAACACCCGCGTACCGACTTCGTTGGCCATCGCGGAGGCGACCGTCCGCAGCGCGAGCGCGAGACCGTTGTTCGGATACGTCACCGTCGGCCGATACGCCGCCACCTGGCCGACGCGGTCGAGCGTCGCGAACGCCGCCTGTGCGGTGGCGTTGACGAAGGCCAGATGCGGCTGATCCACCGGCAGGTGCGACGACATGCGCGTCGCGGCGTCGCGCGCGTACTGGGCGTCCGCGCCGCCGTTCGGGCTGGCAAACGCATATTGCTGCGCGTTCGGGATCGCCGGCACGCCGACGGTTCTCGACAGCAGCGTGCGCGGCACTTCCCGCACGGTGGACCACGCCGTCAGGGGATCGACGGGCGACGGCAGCCGGTCGAGATACCGCCCGAGCCAGCCGGTCCCCTGCGGCGACGACGGATCGCCGGTGGACCAGATGTCCGTCCCCTCGAAATGCGATCGGCTCGAGTTGGGATAGCCGGTCCGCTGCACGATCGCCAGCCGCCCGGAGTTGAAGATGGACCGCAACCCCGTCAGTCGCGGGTGAAGCCCCAGGGCGCGGCCGGAGCTGTCCGACCCGATCTGCAGGACGTTGCCCGCGGGGATCGCCAGCGTCGGACGCCGGGCGAAATACTGCGGATCCGTATAGGGAATGAGCGTGCTCAGCGCGTCGTTCCCGCCGCTCAGATACAAGACGACGAGATTCCGCCGCGATCCGCCCTGGGCGAGCGCCAGGTCGGACAGAAAGCGGGGGGCGGCGAATCCCATCGTGAAGGCGGCAACACCCCCTCGCACGAAATCGCGTCTGTTCATGGACATGCCGTCGTCTCCCAGGGTGCCGCTATCACTAGATCAGCTGGTATTCGCCGGAGGCGACGATGAGGTGGACGAGCCCGGAGCCCTTGGCCGCGAGCTGTGCGTCAGAGGCGGTCCAGGCGCCGCCGGCCGACACATAGTCGATCAGGGCGGAACGCTCTCGCGCGCCGTACTCCGGCACCGACAGTCTCAGGAGCGCCTGGCCGAGCAGCGCGTCCGGCGTGTTCGCCTGGCCGCGAAAGACATCCCGCAGATTGAACTTCTGATTCGTCGCGATCTGCGCGGCGAAGTTCATCCGGGCCAGCATCGCGCCCGTAGAGAACCAGCCCCGGCCGAGCTCCCAGCCGTTCACATCGGGTGGTTCGAGCAGCTGCTGGCCCATGTTGACCAGCGGCGACAGCGCGTCGTTCACCGAGAAGCCGGTCCAGCCGACCTCCTTGATCGCCCGAGCCACGAACTCGGCCGGCCAGGCGAAGCGCTTGTAGCGATTCGACGTGTCGCGGAACTGCGGCGACAGCAGGAGCCGGCGGACCATCGGCTCGATCTCGTAGTTGCGAGCGTAGTAGATGCCCGCCAGCTCGTCGATGAGCGCGGTGTCCGGTGCGTCCACTTCGTTGACGAAAAATCTGTACAACTTCAGGGCCAGGCGGGGCCCGGCCGCCGGATGGCGAACGAGCGCGTTGATCAGGTCCAGCCCGTCCTCGATGCCCGCGGCCGGCGCCCGCGCCGGGATCACGCGGCCACCACCCTGGTAGATCGGGAAGGAGAACTCTTTCGCCGTGGTGTCGTGCTGCGCGGCGACGTAACTGAACTCGTAGCGCTGCGCGGCGCCGGCTCCGGGCCTGGCGAGGTTCCACCCGGTGAAGACCCGCGCGCCCGCATAGACGTCGGCCTCGGTGAAGGTGTCGACACCGATGGTGAACAGCTCCATCAGCTCGCGCGCGAAGTTCTCCTGCGGGTGGGCCCGGACGTTGGTGCGGCCGTCGAGCCAGTAGAGCATCGCGGGATCCTTGGCGACGGCGACGAGGAGGTCGCGGAAGTTGCCGAGGGCATGCTCGCGGAACAGCTCGAGCTGGCCCTTCACGCCTCCCGCATCCTCGGACGGCTTTGCGGCGAGCATCCGGGTGGCCTCGGTCGCGCCCACCGATCCGGCAATCTTCGAGTACGCCGTGGCGAAGTGGTTGTGCCAGAAGAGGGCCATCTTCTCCTGGAGCGGGCGCCGGCTGTGGATCATGCGGAACAGCCAGCGCTGGCGTGCATCGTTGATGTTCGCCGCGGGCAGGAACTGCCCCTGTGCGGTGACGCCCGCGTAGCCCGGCCGTCCAATCAACCCATCGACGTCATCCGGCTGCACCCCGTAGTTGACGAAGTGCGCCACCGCGGTGTTGAAGCCGAGGAAGCCGAGACGGGCGTACGCCGACAGCTCCGATGCGGCGGCGCCAAAGCCGGCGCGGCGAAGGAGATGCGCGAGATCGTCTTCTCGTTGTGACTGCATGGG
>JBDTOB010000323.1:0-4036 GCA_039933435.1 Acidobacteriota bacterium
ACGGCATTCGGGGCACCCGGCCAGGTGTGCCTCGAAGAGGCGGCGGTCGTCCGCGCTCAGGATACCGAGCGCGTACGGCCCCGCGAGCTCGCCGTAACGATCGTGGTCTGTCATTGAAGTCCGCCGTCTCCGAGCGCCACCCGCAGCTTCTGCAGCGCCGACCGCATGCGCGTTTTCACCGTTCCCAGCGGCTCGCGCAGCCGCTCCGAGATGTCGGTCTGGCTCAACCCCTCGTAATACGCCAGCTCGATCGCCCGGCGCTGAGCATCCGGCAGCGTCCGCAGCGCCGCGCCGACCCGCGCCGCCGCCTCGGAGGTAATCGAGGCGGCTTCCTGTCCATCAGCCGGATCGGCCAGATCCGGGACGTCCGTGCCCGACGCCATCGGCCGCGACTTGCGCGCCCGGATGCGATCGATGGCGCGCGCCCGGGTCATCATCAGCAGCCAGCCAATCACGGTCGCCCGCGTCCCGTCGTACCGCGACGCCTGCTTCCAGACCTGCGCGAACACCTCCTGCACGACGTCTTCCGCATCCCCGCGATCGCTCACGATCCGGCACGCCAGCGCGAACACGCTGCGCCCGTGGCGATCGTAGAGATCGGCCAGGGCGGCCTGCTCGCCAGCCGCCAGACGGGCCACGAGGGCCTGGTCAGACACCCGGAACACCGTGCCCCAGGGCTGCCGCGGCCCATGCTGTCCGACAACTCGCCTTCATATGTCTCTACGCGCCGGCGGCCCTCTTGGATGAGCGTATCAGCGCAATCCAGTCTAACCCGCCCCGCGTAGAAGAGGCTGAGCGCCGCTGATGGCGCCAGGAGGACTGAAATGTATCGCAACGTAATGATGGGAATGGCCGCCGTGGTGTTCGCGGCGGGCCTCGGCACGGCGCAGGCGCAGGAGAAGACGACGATGGTGGGCGGCGCGGCGATGTATCCGTCGAAGGACATCGTTGCCAACGCCGCAAATTCGAAGGACCACACCACGCTGGTGGCGGCGGTCAAGGCGGCGGGCCTCGTCGAGACGCTGCAGGGCAAGGGTCCGTTCACCGTGTTCGCGCCGACCAACGAAGCCTTCGAGAAGCTGCCGGCCGGCACGGTCGACACGCTGCTCAAGCCCGAGAACAAGGACACGCTGAAGAAGGTGCTGACCTACCACGTGGTGGCGGGCCGTCTCGACGCGAAGCAGCTGATGGCGATGGCGAAGAAGCACGACGGCAAAGCCGAGCTGACCACGGTCAGCGGCGACACGCTGTGGGTGGTGGCCGACGGCAAGGGGCTGACGCTTCGCGACGGCAAGGGCACGACCGCCAACATCACCGTTGCGGACGTCTACCAGTCGAACGGCGTCATCCACGTGATCGACACGGTCGTCATGGCCAAGTAAGGCGGAGGCTGGCGGGGGGCGGGGATCAACCCGCGCTCCGCCGCCGCCGGCGCCGTTCAGCTGGATGTGGTCCAGCTTGCGTCCCCCCAGCTTGCTGTTGCTCGAGGACGAAGGTACGTTAAGCTAATCTTCAACTAATGTCGGTTTCGATAAGTTGCCCGCAGCTCGGCGACGCCGCGGTCCGCTCCCAGCTCGTGGCGGCGGTGCAGTCCGTCGTCAAGCGATGGCGTCCCTCGTTCGAGAGCTGGCGCCTCTCGCTCTTCCGGTCGCAATCGGGGCAGGGCTGGGATCTCGCGATGTCGGGCCCCCGGTTCCGCAAGGTGTTCACCCTCAACGGGCCGGTCGACGACCTCCCGGGCCTGGTGACCGCCTACATCGACGCCATCCTCGCCCAGCGCGCCCGCTGACGCCTCGCGCCCGATCATCCTCACTTTTCACCCTGAATTTATCTCGCGGCGCGGTCCCGGTCGGGCTTGCGTCTGCCCTGGCAGGTCCATAAGCTGGAGGGAATGGGTATGGCGCAGTGGATGCGGATCCTCGACACCGTCGGCGGCCTGGCGCAGATGACCGGAAAACTGCTGCCGCGCCCGGCCGAGACCGGGATGGCCCAGTCCGGGGACGCCCTCGGCGGGTCCGGCGCCATCGAAGCGCGCCTCGCCGGCGTCGTCGTCGCGGCCCTCAAGGAGGCGTTCGATCGGGACCGCGCCCGCATGGAGATGGAGCGGTCGCAGATCGAAGCCGAGCGCAACCGCGCCGACGAGCTGCTGGCCGCCGAGCTGCGCCGGCAGTCGTCCGAGCAATCCCTCGGCCAGCTCAAGCTGATTGCGGTGATGGCGGCGGCCGGGTGGGCGCTGTCGGCGCTGCTGGCCGTCTGGCTGCCCGGGATGCATGGCGGCCTCGCGCGCGTCCTGCTCGGGGCCGGATGGCTGCTCGCCTTCGCGGCGCTCGGCTGCGCCTTCGCGGCGGGCCAGCGGATTTTCACGGCCGACCTCGTGTCGGCTGCGACACACTCGTCCCCGGGAGGCGCGGCCGCGGCGGCGGCCCCCTGGGTGCTGCTGGCGTCGCTGGCCGCGATTGCCGCCGGCATTCTGACGGCGCTCTGAGGAGAGACCTTCCCGCATGATCACTGTTTACGGCGCCGACTGGTGCGAGGACACGCGGCGGGCGCTGCGCCACCTGCGCCGCCTCGGCGTCCGCTATCACTACCTGAACGTGGACGAGGATCTCGACGCGCTCGGCGCCGCGATGGCCCTCAACGACGGCCAGCGGTGTACGCCGACGGTCGATCTGGGGGTCGGCGGGCCGCCGCTGGTGGAGCCGTCCAACGACACCCTGACCGAGGCGCTGGTCGAGCTCGAGATGCTGACCCGCGAAGATGCGCACGGGCGGCTGTCGCTACAGAACGTCGGCGATCTGGAACGCGTCGTCCGCACCGGCGCGGGCGCGGCGCTGGTCCTCGCCGGCGCCGCGGCGCGCCCGGGGCTGCGGTGGCCGTTGCGCGTCCTCGGCGTCATCGTCGGCATGTCGGGGGTGACTGGATGGTGCCCCGCCTACCAGGCGGCCGGCGTCACTTCGCTCGACGGCCCCGGCGACCGCCCGGACGAAGCGCACCGTCCGTCATGGCTCGGGAAGCGGGCAGAGGCTTGATGAAAAAGACCGACGACAAGAAGGCGCACGACGCCAAGGCCGACGACCGGAAGACCGTCGCCATGCTGGCGGCCCTCGCTGAGGCCCGCCACGACGATCCGTTTGCCGTGCTCGGCCCGCACGCCCAGGGCACGGGCGTGGTGGTCCGCGCCTGCATTCCGACCGCCGAGCGCGTCACCGTCCGGCACGGCGGCGCGGAAACGGCGATGACCCGCCGCCATCCCAGCGGCATCTTCGAGGCGGTGATGCCGGGCACGGCCGCGGTTCCGGATTACCGCCTGGACGTCACCTACGGCGGCGGCTCCAGCGCCGTGCTCGACGATCCCTATCGCTACGGCCCGGTGCTCACGGATTTCGACCTCTACCTCTTCGGAGAAGGCACCCACACCCGGATCTACGACAAGCTTGGCGCCCACCTGATGACGGTCGGCGGCAACGACGGCGTGCACTTCGCCGTCTGGGCGCCGAACGCGCGCCGCGTCAGCGTCGTCGCCGACTTCAACTCGTGGGACGGCCGCCGCCATCCGATGCGCAAGATCGGCCTGGGCATCTGGGAGATCTTCATCCCCGGCATCGGCGTCGGCCAGAAGTACAAGTTCGAGCTGCTCACCGCCCACGGCGAGATCCTGCTCAAGTCGGATCCGTTCGGCTTCGCGTTCGAGCTGCCGCCGCTGAATGCCTCGATCGTGGTGCGCCCCGACTATCAGTGGCGGGACGCGGCGTGGATGCAATCGCGGGAAGCCCAGGGGTCGTGGTTCGAGAAGCCGCTCAGCGTCTACGAAGTGCATCTCGGGTCGTGGGCGCGGGTGCCGGAGGATGACAACCGCTACCTGTCGTACGCCGAGCTGGCGGCGCGGCTGATTCCCTACGTCAAGGAGATGGGCTACACCCACATCGAGCTGCTGCCGGTGATGGAGCACCCGTTCTCGGGCTCGTGGGGCTATCAGGTGATCGGCTTCTTCGCCCCGACCAGCCGCTTCGGCAGCCCGGTCGAGTTCAAGGCGTTC
>JBDTOB010000324.1:0-4022 GCA_039933435.1 Acidobacteriota bacterium
CGCTACGTGGTGCGCGAGTCGAAGCAGTACCTGAACGGCGATCTCAGCATCGGCGGCCTGGGCGGCAACCTGCTCTTCGGGCTCGATCTCACGGACGTCGCCGTGGACGTCTCGGGCCAGCGGATGATTGCCGTCAAGTCGCTCGAGCTCGATTACAGCGTCTTCGAAATCGCCTCCAAGGGCATCGTCCTCAACCAGATCAAGCTCGATCGGCCGGTGCTGCGGATCGTGCGTGACGCCCAGGGCTGGGACGTGGCCCGGCTGGTGAAGTCGCCGGCGCGGGAGGCCGATCGCCAGGGACCGGGCCAGCCGATCTCGCTGCCGTCGATCGAGATCTACGACGCCGCGCTGACCCTCGACGACCGCACCTCGGACCCGGCGCTGCGGCTGCCGCGGCGGGTCACCGGGCTGGACATCAAGGCGGCGTTCGAATACCAGCCCGTCCACTACACGGTGACGCTGAAGCAGTTGAACTTCGAGGCCGCTTCACCCGAACTGTCGGTCAAGAACCTGTCCGGCGTGCTGTCGCAGCGCGACGACAATCTCTACGTCCAGCAGTTCACGTTGAAGACGGGGGAGACCTCGCTGACGGTCGACGGCGTGGTCGAGACATACCTCTCCACCCCGTCGCTGAACGTCACCACCTCCGGCAACCTCTCGATGCCGGAGATTGGCCGCTTCGTGCCGGCCGCCGAGGGCTACGCGCTCCATCCCGCCATCGACATCAAGGCCAAGGGGCCGCTGCAGGCGCTCGCCCTCAATCTCGACATCCAGTCCGAGGCCGGCAAGATCCAGGGCCAGGTGGCCGCCGATACCGAAGCGCCCGACTTCTCGATTCGCGGCGACCTGGAGATTGCGCAGCTGAACCTGGCGCTGCTGCTCAAGGACCCGGCGCAGAAGAGCGACCTCACCGGCCACGCCAAGGTCGACTTGACCCTGAAGTCCGAGCCCGCCGCCGCGCCCGTCACCGACCGGCTCGCCGGCAGCTACGCGTTCGAAGGCCCCCGCGCCAATGCCGCCGGCTACGAAGCGCGCAACGTCGAGGTGTCCGGCACGCTGGCCGGCTCGCGCATCACCCTCGACGGCCGCGCCGCCGCCTACGGCGGCACCGCCACCGCGCGCGGCTTCATCGTCACCCCCGCCGAGGGCCGGGCGCTGGCGTTCGATCTGACCGGGCGGGCCGACGGCGTCGATCTCCGGAAACTGCCGGCCTCCACCAGCGCGCCGAAGCTGGCCACCGATCTGTCGGTCGCCAACTATCACGTGATCGGTTCGGGACCGTCGATTCGCGGCAGCGCGACGCTGCATCCATCGTCGGTGGAAGGCGCCACCCTGGGAGAGGGCACCACCGCCACCTTCGATCTCACACCATCGACCATCGCCTACACCGCCAAGGGCAGCGTCGTCGGGCTCGATCTGCACCGCCTCGGCGGCGCCCTCGAGGTGGATGCGCTCAACACCCCGACCTACGACAGCCGCATCAACGGCACCTTCGACGTCACCGGCAGCCTGCCGCAGACGCCGGCCGGCCGCCGCGCGCCGGCGGCGCCGGTCACCGCGCTGATGATCCTGGACGCCTCGGGCACGCTGTCGGATTCGACGCTGCTCGGCGGCCGGGTGCCGCAGCTGACCTATGCCGCGCATCTCGACAAGGGGGCGCTGAGCGGCCGTGCGGCCGGCGGCTTCGAAGGCTTCAACCCGGCGCGGCTGGCGGATCGCAAGGATCTCGACGGCGCGGTGACCGGCACGCTCGACGCCAGCTTCGGCATCAAGGACATCAACGCGCCGATCACCGCCGAGGCGGTGACCGCGGACGGCACGCTCACCCTCTCGCCCTCGACGGTCGGCGGATTGAAGGTGGAGAGCGCCGCGGTCGAGGGGCGCTATGCCGACCAGGCCGGCGAGATCACGACGCTGACGCTCTCGAGCCCAGACCTCAAGATCACCGCTTCCGGACCGGTAGCGCTCGACCGCGCTGGCGCGTCGAACCTGCAATACCACATCGAGGCCATCAATCTGGCCGAGCTGGGACGGCTCGCCGGGCAGGCGGGGCTGGGCGGAGCGGCGGTCCTCGATGGCACCGTCACCGGCAACGCGGCCAGCCTGAAGGCCGACGGCACTCTCGACGGCAGCGATCTTTCCTACCAGGACACCAGCGCGCTCGATCTCAACAGCCGCTACAGCGTGACGGTGCCGGACCTGGACGCCGCCAGGGCGCACGTGCAGGCGACGAGCGACGCCACCTTCGTCAAGGCCGGCGGCATGGAGATCAACGCCGTCTCCGCGACCACCACCTACGATCAGAACCGCCTCGACTTCAGCACCCACGTCCAGGAGAAGACGCGGGAGCTGGAGGCCCAGGGGCGGGTGCTGCTGCACCCCGATCATCAGGAGATCCACCTGCCTTCCCTGACGGTGCGCACCCAGGGCGTGGAATGGCGCACCGCGCCCGGCAGCGAGGCGACGATCAAGTATGCGGGCACCCGGGTGCAGTTCAGCGGCGTCAGCCTGTTCAGCGGCGCGCAGTCGCTCGACGTCAGCGGCGCGATCGCGATTGGCGACACGCCCGCGGCCGAGGGGATCGAGGTGCACGCCCGCAACGTCGATCTCCAGCAGCTGCAGACCCTGGCGCTCCAGGACCGCGGCCTCACCGGCCTGATCAACGCCGACGCCACCATCTCGGGTTCGACCGCGGCGCCAAAGATCGACGGCACGGTGTCGATCAACAACGGCGGCTTCCAGACGTATCACTACGATTCGCTCACGGTGAAGGTCGACTACACGGGCGCGCGCATCGGCCTCGACGCCGTCCTCCAGCAGTCGCCGACCGAGCAGATCACCGCCAAAGGCAGCGTGCCGACGACGCTGTTCGAGGCCAATCCGCTGTCGGGCCACGTCGAGGGGACGCCGGGCGACGAAGTCGATCTGCAGGTGACCTCGAACGCCCTCGGCCTCGGGGTGGTCGGAGGCTTCACCTCACAGCTGACCAACGTCACCGGAACGCTGCAGGCGGACGTGCACGTCGGCGGATCGGGACGCGACCCTCATCTCCAGGGATACATCGATATCAAGAATGGCGGTTTCGCGGTTCCGGCGACCGGCGGCACCTTCTCCGGGCTGACCACCAGGATCGATCTCGAAGCGGATCGCATGCGGATCCGCGAGTTCCAGCTGCTCGATCACCACAAGGAGAAACTGACGATTTCGGGCGATCTGGCCGTCCACCAGCGCCAGCTCGGTGGCGTCAACGTCAACATCAAATCCGACAATTTCGAGCTGCTGGACAACGAGCTGGGAGACATCCAGGTCCAGGTCGATCTCAAGGTCACAGGGGAGGTGCGCAAGCCGAGCGTGGTCGGCGATGTCCGGCTCGACGCGGCGCGGGTCGAGATCGACCGCGTGCTGCAGCTGTTCTACAACCCCTACGCCGTCGATGCGATGCCCGACGTGGTCTCGGCGGAGCGGCAGGTCGCGGGCAGCGGCAGCGCCGAGGAGGCGACCCGGGCCGCGCTCGCGTCCGCCCAGCAGCCGGGCCCCGCGTCGGCGGCCGCGACCGCCGAGGCCGCCGCCGCGGCGCCGGCCCCCGCGAGCGCCTTCGACCCGGTCGCGCTCGACATCCACGTCGTCATTCCCGACAACCTGGTCCTTCGTGGCAAGGATATCCGGCCCGGCGGACCGACCGGCACCGCGCTCGGCAATCTCAACATCACCGTCGGCGGCGACGTGCGCCTCAGGAAGGCGTCGGGCGGACAACTCGAGCCGGTCGGCACCGTCAACACGGTGCGTGGGACCTACGAGTTCCAGGGGCGGCGCTTCGATCTGGTGCGCGACGGCACCATCCGGTTCGTCGGCACCCCGACGATCAATCCGAATCTCGACGTCACCGCGACGCGGCAGATCCCCAACACCGGGGTGGAGGCGCGGGTGCACATCACCGGCACGGTGCAGGCGCCGCAGCTCGAGCTGACCAGCAACCCGCCGCTCGAGGAGAGCGACATCCTGGCGCTGATCGTCTTCAACCG
>JBDTOB010000325.1:0-4010 GCA_039933435.1 Acidobacteriota bacterium
GGACCGCCCCGGACACCAGGAAGGACCTCGTCGGCCGGGCCTTCACCGCCGACCGGCCCGGGATGAAGATGGTGGGCGACATCACCTATTCGGCTCAGCCCGCGGTTATGTGCAGTTTCTTCGGGGGGTCGGTGTCTGAACGCTGATTCCTGGTCGTGTGGCTGCACATAATCAGAGGCCGTGTAGGAAGGTGAGGAGTCGGTCGCTGGGATGGAAGCGTGTGGCGGTGGGGCTGGGATCGGTGAGTTGTCGTAGGACGGCTTCTTTGGCCGCGAGGTCGGCTTCGAGGTAGTGGTGCGTGGTCGCGGGGCTTTCGTGCCCGAGCCAGAGCGATCACGGCGAGGTCGGTTCCTGTCTGCAGCAGGTGCATGGCGGTGGTTATCTGTACTTGATCTTGAAAAGCGCCTTGATTCGACGCCTCGGTGATTGAGGCACGTAAGGCATGTGTGGCACGTCGGCGCACTGGGGGCGGGGTCGTGGTGATCACCGGTTCCGTTCCTTGATCACTTGACGGAGGCTGTCGCGGGCGGCGGTGAGGTCGTCTTCGAGTTCGTGGGCGCGGCGTTGGGCGTGCTCGGCTTCGACGGCGCGGGCGTCGCGTTCGGCTGCGAGGTGACGCGCGGCGGTTTCGAGTTGGGCGACGCGGGAGATCAGTTCGGCTCGTTCGGGTCCGTCGATCTCGGCGCCGAGTTGCAGGCGTAGTCGGGCGCGCAGCTGGTCGCGTTCGGCACGTAGGGCGTGGATCTGTTCTCGCGAGGGCGAGGTCGGTGCGCAGGCTGGCGGGTCCGGCAGGCGGGTTGGTGGTCGCTGTGTGGATGTGTGGATGTGTGACTGGTGGACGGGTTCCGGGTTCGGTTTGGCGGCGGCGCGCCGCGTCGAGGTGTTCCCGCACGCCGTCGGCGTAGACCAGCCAGCTGGACACGCCGGCGCTGGCGGCGACGGCCGCGGCGGTGATCGGGGTGCCGGCGGTTTCTAGCGTCTGGATGGCGGCGAGGGCCCGTTCGCGCTTGTCGCGGCTGTCTTTGGCGCGGGCGGCGCGGAGGGCGGCGGTGCGATCTGGTGGGTTGTTCATCGGCTCGCACTTGCCGTCGGGACTGTGATGACCGGTAGCTGACGGGCGGCGCGGGCCCGGCGTAGCAGCTTGCTGGCGTTCTCGATCTCGGCGCGTTCGTCGGCGGGTAGCGCGTCCAGGCGTCGGCGCATCTGCTCGGCGACGCGGGTGAAGGCGTCGATCTGGGCGGTGAGGTTCGCGGTCACGTACTCGGCGGCGCCGATCGCGCGGGCGGTCTCCCGATCGGCGCGCAGCTTGGCAAGGTGGTCTTCGAGGGCGGGCAGGTAGGAGGGGTCGGGCCGGTAGAAGCCGCAGCCGGCGCATTGGAACCGGATCGGGCAGGCGCCGCCGCCGGCGGTGACGTTGGACGGTTCGGTGCAGTTGCCGAACGGCACCGACACCGAGGAGCGTTGGTAGGCGGTCGAGTCGGTGAACGGTGCCGGGTTGCCGTGGGCGTCGCTGGCCAGCGCGCCGACCGCGGTAATGGCTTGCCGTTTGCGTTTCAGGCCGACCGTGTAGTAGCCCATCGTGGTGGAGACCGCGGCGTGGTCCATGAGTTCTTTGAGGACGTCGACGGGAACGCCGGCGTCGGCGTGGCGTTGGGCGTAGGAGTGTCGCAGCGTGTATGGGGTGATCAGCGACAAGTCGAAGGGTGCCGGGGTGCCGTCGGGGCCGAGCAGTTCGGAGTCGAGGACGCCGACCCGCCCGGTCCAGGCCTGGAACGCTCGACCCACACAGGCCGGGGTGAGGTGCCCACGGCTGTGGGCGGCACGCAGCAGCGGCGTGGGGAACAGCCAGCGATCCAAGGCAGCGGGGACCGGCAGCCCGGTCCGCCGCTGCTGCCAGACGTTGATCACTTCGACGGTTTCGCTGGTGATCGGCAGCCGGCGACGCATCCGGCCGGCCTTGTGGTTGTCATAGATCAGGTTGTGCTGGCCGTCGATGATCTCGACACAATCCGGGTGCAGGCTGACCACTTCGCCGGGGCGCCGTCCGGTGTCGCGTAGCAGCCGGTAGATCGTTTGGTGCATGGCTTGCAGGTCGGCGGCGCTGATCGACCCGGCCCGCCCGCGCGGGCCGAGCAAATCCAGGTGGGTGTTCAGCTGGGCGATCACCATCTCGGGCAGCGCCTTGCCCAGCTCGTCCTCGTTGGGCTCGTCGCGGAGCCGGTGCCGGCCGGCCGGGCGGAACGGGTCGGGCACCGCGGCCATCAGCCCCGCGGCGCGGCCGTGCTCGATGACCTGACAGAACTGGTAGATCAACAGGTTGCGGTGCTTGGCCGAATACAGGCTGCCGTCGACTCGCCGCTGCCCGGCAATGGTGTCGAGGATGCGGGTGAAATCACCAGCACCCAGGCTTGCCGGGTCGGCACGTCCGGCGACGGTCAGGGTGTGGGAGGCGGCCCGGCACGCACGCAGCGTCTCGCGCAGCCGCTGTAGGTTCGGGCGGGTCGCCTGCGCCCAGTCCTTGACCACATTCTTCAGCCACGCCGGCTCGACGGCCCGGAAGTCGACGAAGCCGTGGGTGGCCGGCCAGCGGCGGGAGGCGTTGGGGCGCAGGCCCAGCAGCGCCACCTGCCACACGTCGCCGGCGAACGGGTCGGCACCGCTGTACTGGGTCCAGGCCCGCTCCAGGTGCCGGCGCAGGTCGGCGAACAGTCCCCGGGTCGCGGCGTTGTATTGCATGCCACCGGACTCACACACCGTCTGCGGGTCGGCGTGGCGCAGCGAACCGGTGCCGACCAGGCGGGCGAGCAGGATCCGCAGCTGGGTGGGGTCCAACGGCGGCGGCGCCTGATCGCGCTGCTGCAGTGCGTAGAGCAGCTCGACATGCAGCAGTTCCGGCAGGCCGGCCAGGGAGAACTGGTGCACCGCCAGCCGGGGCCGTTCACCGGCGATCCAGGCGGCCACCCGCTCCTCACTCATGCTGGTGGGGTGTTGCCGGGCCAGTCGGACGCCGTGGAAATGACACAGCCCGCGGCGGGTGACCCGCTCACGGGCGCACCCGGCGACCACACAATCACCCGCTCGCGGAAGCGGCCGGGCGTGGGCGGCGAACACCTCGACCGGTTCGGTGGGGTTCTTGCGCCAGACACGTTCGTGGCGCGAACACAGCCCTCGGCAGACCACATCGGCGCCGCAGCCGGGCACCGCGCACTGCCCGACCGGCCGCGGCGGGCGGGTCGCCCGTGGTGGCGGCGCGGCGTCGAAGGCCTCCCAACCGGCGCCGAGGACGGCGTGCGCGCGGCGGCAGCTCTCGCACCGCCGATGATGGAAGCGGGTCGCGGTCGAACACCCCGGGGTGCGGCACGGCCACGCCGCGGTCCGGGCACTGTGAAGATCGCCGGTGAACAGCCACGCCGCCGGATCCCACTCACCGGCCCGCCAGCCCGGATCCAGCCGGGCCCGAAGCCAGTCCAGCCAGCCCAGCCCCTCGCGGTGTTCCTCGCCGGCCTGCGCGGGCCCAAGCGGGTGCAGCGCGGGGTGGCTCACCGGTACCGCCTCCCCGCCGCGACGGCTTCCACCGCTCGGCGTTTGTCTTCGTCGCGGGCGTGCAGATAGACGCTGGTGGAGGCCAACGAGGCGTGGCCCAGAAGCGCCCGCACCACATCCAGCTCAGCTCCGGCGCGCACCCAGTTCGTCGCCGCCGTGTGGCGGAGCATGTGCGGCCGGACCGGGAAGCCGCACTCGCCCGCGAGCCGGTCGAAGAAGCCCTTCGCCGCCCGGTAGCCCATCGCGGCGCCGAGCGGTTCCCGGTAGAGGTTGACCAGCACCAGGTCGCTGCGCTGCTCACCGACCAGCCCGGCCCGCTCATGCTGGTAGTCGCCGTAGGCACTCAGCACCGCGTCGCTGGCCGGCACCGTGCGCGGGAACCGGGACTTCGCCAACGCGCCGTTCGGGGTTCGCCCGGTGCCGCACGTGCAGATGAGCGCCGACCACGGTGCAGCCCAGCCCGCGAG
>JBDTOB010000326.1:0-4000 GCA_039933435.1 Acidobacteriota bacterium
TCCCGTCCGAGGCAGGCTCTGGCTTCATGACCACGAAAACCCGTCTGTCGGTCCTTCTCCTGTCGACACCGGTGCTGGCCTTCGTGGTGGTCGGCGGCCTGATGGGCAGCGCCCCGGCGGCGCGGGGGGACGACACCTTCCAGCACCTCCGGGTGTTCCAGGATGTGGTCTCGCTCGTCCTCAACAACTACGTCGAGGCTGTGAAGATCGACAAGGCGATGGAGGGGGCGCTCACGGGGCTCGCGGACGGCCTCGACCCGGACAGCGCCTATCTCGACGCCACGCAGGTGGCCGCGGTGGAGGCGGGAGCGGCGCTGCCCGAGGGCGACGTCGGCCTCGAGCTGACGCGGCAGTACTACCTCCGGGTGATCTCGGCGCGCGACGGCTCGCCGGCGGCGGCGGCCGGGCTCGAGACCGGTGATTACGTCCGCGGCATCGACGGCAAACCGACCCGCGACATGTCGGTGTTCGAAGGCACGCGGCTGCTGCGCGGGCAGCCGGGGTCCAAGGTGGTGCTGACGATCATCCGCGGCAACGCCGCCGATCCGCACGAGGTGACGCTGGTGCGCAGCAAGCCCGCCGGGTCCCAGGTGACCGGACGGCTGATGCCGGTGACCGCGGCGGCCGACAGCGGCGCCGGCGCGGCGAAAGCGAGCGCCGGCTACATCAGAGTGACCGGCTTCCGCAGCGGCGTCGCCGACGAACTGAAGAAGGAGGCGGCCGCGCTGGCGAAGGCGGGGGCGACCTCGCTGATCATCGACCTCAAGGGGACCGCCGAAGGATCGGTGGACAACGGCATCGCCGCGGCGCGGGCGTTCGTGAAGTCCGGCACGCTCTCGATCCGCGCCGAGCGCAACGGCGAACGCAAGGAAACCGTGACCGCGGCGGCGGGGGACGGCGGCATCGAGCTGCCCGTGCAGCTGCTGGTCACCGCCGGCACGTCGGGTCCCGCCGAAGTCTTCGCGGCGGCCCTGCGCGACAACAAGCGCGCCGAGCTTGTCGGCGAGCACACACTCGGGCGCGCCGCGGTGCAGAAGCTGGTGAAGCTTCCCGAGGGCCGCGGCCTCTGGCTGACATACGCCCAGTACTACCGATCCGCGGCCGGCGGCGAGCAGGACCGCAAACCCGACACCTCCGGCGGGACGCCCGACATCAGCGGCCGGCCCAACGCCGCCGCCAAGGCCCCCGACAAGGGGGTCGCGAAGGTTCCTGGCGCCGAGCCCATCCACGGCAAGGGGCTGCAGCCGGACGAAGCGGTGGAGGACGCGGAAGTCGGAGAGTTTGGCGCCGCGCTCACCGACAAGGGGCCGCTCAAGGATCCCATCCTCGACGCCGCCCTCGAGCGGCTGCGCAAGAAAACAGCCGCCTGACTCGATTGACTCCACTTCAGCCGGTCTGCTAGACTGATCGTTCGGTAAGGCCAGTGTTTTCAAGACATAGGCGCGTAGCTCAGTTGGTTAGAGCGCCTGCTTGACACGCAGGAGGTCAGCGGTTCGAATCCGCTCGTGCCTACCAACCTTCGCTCACCTGTCCACCGAAGCGTGAGCTTCTGTAGGCAAGCATGTGAAGGTTGCGCGCCGAAGCTCGTGGAGCGAGCGAAGGTGGGCCCCCTAGGGTTAGTTGCGTCCCAGCCATCCATGCCAGAGATCTCCGTCACGCTGCCCGACGGCTCGAGCCGTCGTCTGCCCGCCGGGTCCACACCGGGCGACGTGGCGGGACAGATCTCGCCCGGGCTCGCCCGGGTGGCGGTGGCGGCGCTCGTCAACGGCCGCTTCGTCGATCTCTCCACGCCCCTCGAGGCCGACGCCACCCTGCGCATCGTCACGCCGCACAGCCCCGAGGCGCTGGCGCTCTATCGCCACAGCACCGCGCACCTGCTGGCGGCGGCGGTCACCAGCCTGTTCCCCGGCACCCAGTGCGGCATCGGACCGGCCACCGACGAAGGGTTTTTCTACGACTTCGTCGTCGACCGACCGTTCGTCCCCGAGGATCTCGCCGCCATCGAGCGGCGGATGCAGGAGCTGGCGTCGCAGGACCTCCCCTACGAGCGGCAGATGTGGCCGCGGGACGAGGCGCGGCGGTTCTTCACCGACAAGGGGGAGCTGCTCAAGGTCCAGCTGATCGAAGAGAAGACCGAGGGACAATCCGAGGTCTCCTGCTACACCATCAAGGACCGCGACACCTTCGTCGATTTCTGCGTCGGCCCGCACGTGCCGTCGACCGGCCGGCTCAAGGCGTTCAAGCTGCTCAGCACCTCGAACGCCTACTGGAAGGGGGATGCGCGCAACCAGCCGATGCAGCGGATCTACGGCACCGCGTTCCTGACCGAGTCCGACCTCAAGGCGCACCTGCGCCGGATCGACGAAGCCAAGGCGCGCGATCATCGCAAACTCGGGAAGGACCTCGGGCTGTTCACCTTCCATCCGTGGGCGCCGGGGGCGACCTTCTGGCTGAGCAAGGGGACGACTTTCTACAACCTGCTCGCCGACTACATGCGCGACGTGCTCTTCCCCGCCGGCTACGTCGAGGTCAAGACCCCGCTGGTCTTCAACAAGGCGCTCTGGGAGACCTCCGGGCACTGGCAGCATTACCGCGAGAACATGTTCCTCATCCACGGCCGCGACGGCGAGGAGATGGGGATGAAGGCGATGAACTGCCCCGGCCACATGCTGGTGTTCGGCAGCGAGAAGCGCAGCTACCGCGAGCTGCCGCTCCGCTTCCACGAGCAGACGCCGCTGCACCGCAACGAGGCCTCGGGCGTGCTCTCCGGCCTGACCCGGGTGCGGCAGTTCTCGCAGGACGACGCCCATTGCTTCGTGACCGAGGAGCAGATCCAGTCGGAGGTCGAGGCGCTGCTGCGGCTGGTGCAGCGGGTCTACGCCGACTTCGGCCTCGGCTTCTCCGCGAAGCTCTCCACCCGGCCCGATGAGTACCTCGGGGAGATTGCCACTTGGGATCACGCCGAAGGCTCGCTGCGGCGCGCCCTCGACTCGGCCGGGCAGGCCTATACGGTGAACGAGAAGGACGGGGCGTTCTACGGCCCCAAGATCGACTTCGACATCACCGATGCGATCGGCCGGCAGTGGCAGTGCGCCACCATCCAGCTCGACTACCAGCTGCCGCAACGGTTCGACCTCGAGTACGTGGGGGCCGACAACACGGTCCACCGTCCGGTGGTGATTCACCGGGCGATTTTCGGCAGCTTCGAGCGCTTCATCGCCCTGCTGATCGAGCATTACGCCGGCGCCTTCCCGTTGTGGCTGGCCCCGGTCCAGGTCGCGGTGCTGCCGATTGCCGACCGCCACCTGGCCTACGCGGCCTCGGTGCGCGAGCGGCTGGCCGCGGCCGGGCTGCGGGTCGAGGTTGACGAGCGCTACGAGAAGATTGGTTATAAAATCCGCGAGGCGCAGCTCCAGAAGATTCCCTATATGCTGGTCGTGGGGGACAAGGAGGCGGCCGACGGGTCGGTATCGGTCCGCAGTCGGGCCGACGGCGACCAGGGCTCCCGGACGGTGGTGGCGTTTCTCGAGGCCGCGATCGGGGAAGTGCGCGCGAAGGGCGAACCGCTGAAGTCTGAAGTCTGAAGATCGCGGGGATTTTTCAGCGTTCGGCCTTCGAACTCGAACTGTACTGCAGGAGGTTTTTATCGCTTACGACCGAAGCCCGCGGCGGGACGACCGCACGCGGGTGAACGAACGGATCAGGGTGCGCGAGGTGCGCGTCATCGACGACACGGGTCAGCAGCTGGGCATCATGCCGCCGCAGCAGGCCCTGACGATCGCCAAGGCCAAGGGGCTGGACCTGGTCGAGATCGCCGCGACGGCGACGCCGCCGGTCTGCCGCATCATGGACTTCGGGCGCTATCAGTATCAGGAACAGAAGCGCGCCCGCGAGGCCAAGAAGCACCAGAAGATCATCGAGGTCAAGGAGATCAAGTTCCGGCCCAAGGTCGACGAGCACGACTATCAGTTCAAGAAGAAGCACATCGAGCGCTTCCTGG
>JBDTOB010000327.1:0-3999 GCA_039933435.1 Acidobacteriota bacterium
TCGTCAAGACCAAGAACCGCTTCTACGAGATGCGCAGCACCCTGGCGCAGCTGCACTTCGACGTCATCCGCTTCGTCGAGCATCCCTTCGACAGCGCCGAGTCCAAGGTGTTCCTCAGCAAGCGCCTGGGCCAGCACGTGATCGACCGCCATCGCAGCCGGCGGTTGCTCGTCCGGACCGACTGAACCGGGCGGCGGGCTGCGGGGAGCGCCGGTGTCACACGCGGTCGAGCAGATCTCCGACCCAGCCGATCCGCGGCTGGCGGACTACGCGCACATCGGCGATCCCGGCTGGCTGCGCGACCGCGACCTGTTCGTCGCCGAGGGCCGGCTCGTGGTCGAGCGCCTCGCGGGAGCGGGCCGGTTTCGTATCCGCTCCATGCTGCTGACCCAGACGACGCAGCAGGCGCTGGCGGAGCGGATGGCAGCGCCTCCCTGTCCTGTTTTCCTCGCCTCGCGGCAGATCATGGAAACGATCACCGGCTTCAGCTTTCACCAGGGCTGCCTGGCGCTGGCGGAGCGCGGGCCGGCGCTGCCGCTGTCGTCGCTCGACGCCGGCCGGTGGATGCTGGGGATCGAGGGAGTCGGAAACCCGGATAACGTCGGCGGCCTGTTCAGAACCGCGGAGGCCTTCGGGATGGACGGCGTGCTGCTCGGCGCCGGCAGCGGCGATCCGCTCTACCGCAAGGCGATCAGGGCGTCGATGGGGGCGGCGCTGCGGCTGCCGTTCGTGACGAGTGACGCCTTTGCCGACTCGCTGGCGGAGCTGAGAAGGACCGTGACGCTGGTGGCGCTGACGCCGCAGTCGCCGTCGCTGGCGGTCGAGGACTATCGCCGGACGCGCCCGACGGGCGGCGGCACGCTGCTGCTCGTCGGCGCCGAGGGGCCGGGCCTGTCGGCGCAGGTGCTCTCGCTCGCGGACGTCCGCGTCTCGATCCCGCTCCTCCACGGCGTCGACTCGCTCAACGTCGTCGTCGCCGCCGGCATCGCGATGGCGGCGCTGCGGCCGGCCTAGTCGAGCGCCTTGCGGAGCAGCGACGTCGCCTTGTCGACGTCCGCCGCGACCTTGGTGATCGCGGTCGCGACGATCGGCACGAACCGTGTCGCTTCGTCGCGGTGCTGCTGTTCGAGCCCCTCGCGGATTCCCGGCAGCGTCTTGACCCCGTAGCCGGTGTAGAAGCCAGGCGCGTAGGCGAGGTGCGTGAACCACGGGCGGCGGGGCAGGCCGGCGTCGTGGCGATAGTCGCGCTCGGTCGAATAGAGGAGGCGGTTGATCTCAGCGAGTGGCAAGCTCTGCAGATTCTTGCTGTCCGCCCTGGGGAGGCGGCTGAGCGCGCGCTCGTATTTGTCGGCGGCTTTCGACAGCTTCAACAGCGCCGACTTGATTGGCGCGGTGTCGAGCGGCTCACCGCCGCTGGCGCTGAGCTTGTCGATCTCCTCGACATAGCCGCGCAGCGTGTCGGCCGCGCCCCCGAACTCGAACGGCAGGACGTCGGCGTTCGCCAGCCGCAGCACCGCGGTGCCGAGGATGCGCGACAGTGCCGCGCCGTGCGCGAAGGTGCCGTCCGAGAATGTCGTGTACCAGTAGTAGGAATCGTAAATCGAGTGGTAGACGCCGCCGCCGTCGTCGCCGCTGAAGTCGAGGTTGAGCGAGGCCACGGCGAAGTGGTCGAGGAAGACGGTGTAGTCGGAGCCGGAGCCGAGGGCGTCGATGTTCAGCGTCTGCCGGGCCGCCGCCGCGGTCCGGTCCGGGCCCGCCTTGGCCTGCTCGACGAGACGGGCGCGCTTGGCGTCGAGCACGCTCTTGCCGGTGCCGCGCGGGTCGTCCACGTCGCGCGCGACTTCGTTGATGAAGGCCTGCAGCGAGTGCGACCCGCTCGCGCCCAGCCAGCCCTTGCCGGTGCTGTCGGTGTTGATGTAGGCGACCGCCTTCTTCGACAGCTCGTCGCCGTGCGTCTCGGCCCACTCCGTCGAGCCCAGCAGCCCCCATTCCTCGCCGTCCCACGAGGCGAGGATGATGGTGCGCTTCGGCCGCCAGCCGGTGGCGAGCAGCTCGCCGAGGCCACGGGCAGTCTCCATCAGCGCGGCGTTGCCGCTGGTCGGATCCGAGGCGCCGTTCACCCAGGCATCGTGGTGGTTGCCCTCGATGACCCACTCGTCCGGGTACTCAGCACCGGGAATCCTGGCGATGACGTTGAAGAGCGGCCGCACCTGCCAGTCGAACGCCAGCTTGAGGTGCACCTTCGCGGGGCCGGCACCGACGTGGTAGGTGACCGGCAGCGCGCCGCGCCAGGCCTCCGGCGCCACCGGGCCCTTGAGATTGCGCAGCAGCGGCAGCGCGTCGGCCGACGAGATCGGCAGCACCGGGATCTTCAGCAGCGTCTCGGCGTCGCTGCGTTGCAGCTTCCGGCCCCCGGGCGCCGAGCCCCAGCCAGGCGTCAGCGGATCCCCGGGGTGAATCGGCATGTCCATGACGCTGCCGCGCTGCACTCCCTGCTCCGGCCGCCACGCCCCTTCGGTGTAGGCATCCCCCTGAAAGTAGCCGTCGTCGCGCGGGTCCGAATAGATGATGCAGCCGACCGCGCCGTGCTCCCAGGCGACCTTCGGCTTGATGCCGCGCCAGCTCTTGCCGTAGCGCGCCAGGACGATCTTCCCCTTGACGTCGATGTTCAGCTTGGCCAGCTCCTCGTAGTCCTCGGGGATTCCGTAGTTGACGTAGACCAGATCCGCGGTGACGTCGCCGTCCGCCGAGTAGGCATTGAACGTCGGCAGCTGCCCGGCGTCGGAGGAGTCCTCGTCTGCGGCCACCGCCGGTTCCTTCAGCGCCGCCGTGAACTTCTCCGGCGCGACCAGCTCCACCAGCCGCTCGGTGGGGTAGGGCATCAGGGCCTCGGTGGGCTCAATCGTCGCGTCCAGCCCCCACGATTTGAACTTTGCCAGAATGTATTCGGCGACCTGCCGGCTGGCCGGGCTGCCGGCGTGATGCGGCTCCCTGGTGATTTCCCGCATGTACTCGCGCAGCCGTTCGGGGCTGGGCACGGCGCGGAACTGCTTCTCCACCGCTCGCTCGGCGGCCAGGTGGGCGGTGGTGAAACCGCGCACCGGCGGCTCCTGTTCAGAGTGCAGGGCGGGGGGCGCGAGCAGCGTGACGGCCAGCGCGAGCGTGACACGGCGCAAATCCATGCGCAGAAGATTACAGGATTTGCCGGGACGGTGCCCCGCCATCGCCGACAGGGTGGAAGCCGGTGATTTCTGGCTGTGGATTCTGGCGCCGGGAACTGGCGAATCGAGCCGTCGCAGGTCGCGGTTTCCGGGTAAAGTCTGCTCTGCGCGCCGCCTCGTTCTCGGGCACGCTGACGGAGCACCTCCATGACGAGCGATGCCGATCTGATCGCGCGGCTCACCGCGGCGATGAACCGTCACGACCTCGCCGCCTTCGTCGACTGCTTCGATCCCGACTACGAGAGCGAGCAGCCGGCCCACCCTGACCGGCACTTCCGCGGCCGGGCGCAGGTCGAGAAGAACTGGACCGCGCTGTTCGCCGGGCTGCCCGACTTTCAGAGCGAGGTCCTGCGCAGCAGCATCGACGGCGACACCCTCTGGATGGAGTGCCGCTGGACCGGGACGCGCGGCGATGGTACGCGCATGGACGCGCGTGGGACGGCGATCTTCGGCGTCCGCGGCGGGCGGCTTGCGTGGGGGCGGCTGTACATGGAGGATGTGCAGACCGGGCAGGGTATCCGGGCGGCGGTGGCGTCGCTCGCCGGCGGCCGGGCTGCAGTGAGGGGGCCGTCGGGCGATCCACCTGAGCCGAAGCCGGGGTCTCGTCCTGACCAGTAGGTTCGCGCTGATCCCGTAAAGCTCCGGAGAGAGGAGCGCCATGTCGGTTGATGTCGAAACGGAGGTCGTCATCCAGCGGCCGCGCGCCGAGGTGGCGGAGTTTGCCGCGGACCCTGCCAACGTCCCCGCCTGGTACGTGAACATCAAGAGCGTCGAGTGG
>JBDTOB010000328.1:0-3998 GCA_039933435.1 Acidobacteriota bacterium
CGGAACTTGAGCGCCCGGAAGTGCCGGCCGCCGAGCCCGACGCGCTGCTGCGTGTAGAAGATCGGTCCGCCATCCTCCGCCTTGACGGCCAGGGCGATGGCGATCCACACCGGCGCCGACGCCAGCAGGCCGATCGACGACAGGAAGACGTCCAGCGCCCGCTTCGCCATCAACCAATCGCCTCCCGATAGACGCGCTCCGCCGCCTGCCGCATGATCGGCAGGGTGAACTCGGCATCCACCCGGACCCGCCCGCCCCGCCCGAACCGCTCCTGCAGCGTCGGGTCGGCGCCGAGCTCAGCGATGGCGCGCCGCAGCCCCTCCACGTCTCCAGGCATGACCGTCAGGCCGCTCTCGCCGTGGCGGTTCACCCAGGGCACCCCGGATGGAAGCCGGGTGCTGACGACCGGCTTGCCGCAGGCCATCGCTTCGAGCTGCACGTAGCCGAAGGCCTCGGCCCGGGTGACCGAGGGGAGCACGAACAGGCTGCAGGCGTGATACAGCGCCGCCAGCTCCTCGTGCGCGACCTCGCCGGCAAACCGGACCCGGCCACCAAGCCCCAGCTCGCGCGCCAGCGATTCCCAGCCAGTTCGCGAGGGGCCGTCACCGACGAGCACCGCGGACACGTCGAGCGGGGCCAGCGCCCGCAGCAGGACGTCCACTCCCTTGTACGGCACCATCCGCCCGGCAAACAGCACCAGCGGCCGTGGCTGCACCTCCGCACGGATCGCCTCGGCGCGGGCGGCGATCGCCGGCGTCGCCTGCCAGCGCGACGGGTCGATGCCGAACGGGATGACGCGGATGCGGTCGCGGTACGGCCTCAGCGCGACGGCATGCTCGGCCAGGAGGGGCGACGACACGATGAGTCTGGCGGCGCGCCCGTACACCCGCGTGGCCAGGGGATGGTAGAAGAGCGCGTACTGCAGCCGCGGACGCACCACCTCGCTGTGAAACCAGACCGCCAGCGGCATCGCCGGCGGGGCGACCGCCATGGACAGCAACGCCCAGGGATTAGGCTCGTGCAGGATCATCAGATCCGCCCGCGCCCGGCGCAGCTCCCCCGCAAGCCCGGGCGCAATCGGCACCGAGCCGGCGGCGCCGATGGTGCCGACCCGCGTCACCGCGACGCCGCCGCGGCTCTCGCGGACGGTGGCCCGGCCGCTGTTGCAGACCAGGACGGCGTGCTCGACGGACGATCCCGCTCCCTCACAGAGCGACTCCAGCACCCGTTCCATGCCTCCCGCCACGGGTGGATAGAATTTCCCCACGTGCAGCACCCGGAGCGGCGGCGATGCCGTCATGCGGGGGCCGGGCCTCCGGCGGCGGCCAGCCGGCGGTAGAGCGCCACCACCTCCGTGGTGTAGCGCGACCAGCTGAACGACGCCGCCCGCGCCAGGCCGGCGCCGCGCCGCGCACTCCACGCCCCGTCGTCGCCGTCGCGCTCGCCGAGCACGCGCATCACCGCCGCCGTCCAGGCCTCGACATCCTCGGGCGGACAGTAGCGCACGGCGTCGCCGCCGACTTCGCGAAGCGCGTCGATATCGCTGGCGACGACCGCCGTGCCGCAGGCGAGCGCCTCCAGCACCGGCAGGCCGAACCCTTCGCGCTCGGATGGCAGCAGCACCACGGTGCTGCGCCGGTAGACCGCCGCCAGCGTCGAGCGATCGAGGAACGGCAGGACGACGATGGCCTCCTCGAGCCCGAGCCCGCGCACCAGCGCGCGCTGCTCTCCGGTGAAGGGGCCGCCGACGCGCACCAGCCGCGCATCCGGGCGCTGCTGCCGGACGGCCGCGAGCACGTGCAGCAGGACGTCGATGCGTTTCCGGGCGATGGTGCTGCCGACGTGCAGGATCTCGGTGCGGCGACCGGCCGGCCCGAGCAGCCGCGCCGCCTCGACGTCGGCCGCCGGCTCCGCCGCCGGCGCGCAGCTCGGGTGCGGGCCGTTCAGCACCACGCTGGTGCGGCCGCTCTCGATGCCGCCGCGCGTCACCAGCGCCTCCCGCGTCGCCTCGGTGTCGCAGGCGATGTGGCCGGCGCTCTGCAGGCCGCTGAAGATCCGTCGGGTCATGGCGCGGAAGATCACCGACCGGCGGTCGTGGCCGGGCTCGAGGATCGATCGGAAGGTGTCGAGATCGTGGCAGGTGACCAGCGTCCGCGCCGCCGGCAGGGTGTGGACGAGATGCGCGTAGCTGTGATCGACGACGTGGAAGACATCGAAGCTCCGGGCAATGCCGCGCGTCACCGCCGGGTAGTCCCACAGCCGGTTGGCGAACCGATCCGCGGTGAACGCGGCGCGCAGATCGCGGATGCCGGCGAGCCGGGTGGCGCGCGGCCGCAGCGGCGGCCGGATCAGCACCGGCTCGATCGATCCGCCGTGCTCGGTCCGCAGGTGCTCGACCAGCATCTCGGCCACGAGGTCCATGCTCGGCCAGCGCTCCTCGAGCATGTCGGCGAGCACCGCCACCTTGATTGAGCCCATCAATTCCCCGTCAGCTCGTCGAAAAAGGTCAGATGCCGGCGTGCGACCACCGGCCAGGCGAACTCCGTCCGCGCCCGCCGCAGGCCGCGATCCGCCAGCTCGCGGCGGCGCGCCGGGTCGCCCAGCAGGCCTTCGATGGCTCGCGCCCATCCCTCCACGTCACGCTCCTCCAGCAGCAGTCCGGCGCCGTCCAGCACATGGGGAATTTCTCCGCTGCGGCTGGCCAGCACCGGCACGCCGCAGGCCATCGCTTCGATCAGCATCCGGCCGAACTGCTCGCGCCAGGCCGCGGTCGTCCGGCTCGGCGCGCAGAGCAGGTCCATGGCATTCAGATACTGTGGCACGTCCGCGTGCGCGACGCCCGTCGCGATGCTGACCCGGCCGGGAAAGTCGGCCGAGAGCGCGTCGAGAACGCCGCGCGCCTGCCCGCCGCCGACAAACAGCGCCCGCCACGGCCCCGCCACCCGGCGGAGCGCGGCGGTCAGCACATCCAGCCCCTTGGCCTCGACGAATCGCCCGAGGAAGCCGACCACCGGCGTCTCCTCATCCCACCCGCGATCGGCGCGGACGCGGGCCCTGGCGGCGGCGTCCGGGGTGAACGCGCGCGTGTCCACGCCGGGAGGAATGACGCGCGAGGGCAGCGCCGCATAGCCCGGCCTCCCGATCTGCGCCTCGTGAATCGTGCGGCCGAACGCAATCCATCCGTCGGCGCGCGTCAGCACGCGCCGCTCGAACCAGCTGAACGGCGGCGGATAGGTCTTGGCCAGATTCTGGAAAGTGGCGAACACCAGCTTCGCGCCGGGAGGCGCGAGCGCGGCGATCTGGGCGCCGGCCGCGACATACGGCTCCTCCCAGCAGTGAATCACGTCCCACGGCTCGCGCATCAGGCGGCGCAGGCCGCCGTAGACCATCACGTGCGGCAGCCGGGACAGGCGTGCCCGCAGCTGGCGCGTCGCACACTCGTCGCCGCCGGACGGTTCGAAGACGATCGAGCCGAGGTCGCCGTGGTACCGCGCCGGGGCCGCCGCGGTCACGCTCCAGCGCCCGCGCCCCTGCCGCGCCATTTCGTCGGCCAGCCGGCGGTTGAGCGCTACCACATACGAATGGCCGATCGTCAGCAGGCGCTTCACCGCGAGCTCCCGCCTCGATACAACACGCTCGTGCGCGACAGCCGCCGCCAGGCTCGGAATGTCGACCACGCCACCGCACGGCGATGCCGACGGACGTCCGGCAGCGCCCGCCACAGCTCTGCCGCGATCCAGCGCCCGCCGCCGGACTCCGCGCCGGTGCCCGCCTTCATCTTCCGGTACCGCCACAACCGCAGCGGCAGACTCAGCACCGCAATCGGCCACGGCTCGTTGTAGAGCGAATAGAGGCAGTCGTTGCGGATGGTGAAGCGCACGTACCTGGTTGCGCTGCGGCCGCCGCGATCCGGAATGTGCGCGATGAGCGCTGCCGGCAGGTAGACCACGCGATACCCGGCGTCGAGCGCCCTCACGCACAGGTCCTTTTCCTCGCCG
>JBDTOB010000329.1:0-3994 GCA_039933435.1 Acidobacteriota bacterium
AGGAGTTCCAGATCGTCGATCCCGAGACCTGGGAGCTGCGCTCCCACGTCTCGGAGCTGCTGGCCTCGAGCTCGCCGGCGCTCGGCGAGCAGATCAAGCCGGAGCTGCACCAGTCGATCGTCGAGGTCGGGACCCGGATCTGCGACGGCGTGCCGCAGCTCGAGGACGAGATCTTCCGCATCCGGCGCGAGCTCACCGGCGGCGCGGAGCGGGTCGGCCTCGCGGTCGCGGCCGCCGGCACCCATCCGTTCTCCCACTGGAAGGATCAGATCCTCTCCCCCGGCGTCCGCTACGACAGCATCGTCGAGGAGCTGCAGCAGCTGGCCCGCTCGCTGCTGATTTTCGGCCTTCACGTCCACGTCGCCGTGCCCCCCGGCCAGACGACGATCGACCTGATGAACCAGGCGCGCTACTTCCTGCCGCACCTGCTCGCGCTCTCGACCAGCTCGCCGTTCTGGATGGGGCGGGACACCGGGCTCCGCTCCTACCGCACCACCATCTTCCGGCGCTTCCCGCGGACCGGGGTGCCGGATCACTTCGGCTCGTGGGGAGAGTACCAGGACTACGTCCAGATGCTCGTCGATCTGCACTGCATAGACGATGCGCGGAAGATCTGGTGGGACGTGCGGCCGCATCCGTCGTTCGGAACGCTGGAGTTCAGGGTCTGTGACGTGCCGACGCGGCCCGAGGCGGCGGTCATGCTCGGAGCGCTGACCCAGGCGATCGTCGTCAAGCTGCACAAGCTCTACTCGCGCAACATGAGCTTCCGGCTCTATGCCAAGCCGCTCATCGAGGAGAACAAGTGGCGGGCGGCGCGCTGGGGGCTCGACGGCAAGCTGATCGACTTCGGCAAGCATGCCGAAGTGCCGATGCGCCAGCTGGCGCTCGAGCTGCTCGAGTTCGTGGACGACGTGGTGGACGAGCTGGAGAGCCGGGAGGCGGTGGAGTACGTGCACACCGTGCTGCGGGAGGGGACCAGCGCCGAGCGGCAGCTGGCGGTATTCAAGCGGACCGGGGATCTGAAGGCGGTGGTGCAGCACATCGTCGAGGAGACGCGCGCGGGGGTGGACCGGCGCGAGAGGGAGCGGGCATGAGCGTCGGGAGCGGAGAGATGCGCGTCGGGCTGCTGGTGGGGCGCGAGTGGAGCTTTCCGCCGGCCTTCATCGACGCCGTCAACCGCGCCGGTGCGGCGCACGGCATCAGCGCCGAGATGGTGACGCTCGGCGGCACGAAGATGGACGAGCCGGCGCGCTACCGGGTGATCGTCGATCGCATCTCGCACGAGGTCGAGTACTACCGCGGCGCGATGAAGCATGCCGTCCTCCAGGGGACGTACGTGATCAACAACCCGTTCTGGTGGACCGCCGACGACAAGTACTTCAACTACTCGGTGATGGCGAAGCTGGGGTGCGCCATCCCGCGTACCGTGCTGCTGCCGCAGAAGGGCTACCCGGCGGACGTCGATCTGGCGCCCGAGTCGCTGCGCAACCTGCAGTTCCCGATCGACTGGGACGCGCTGCTCGACTACGTCGGCCGGCCGGCGATCCTGAAGCCGTACTCCGGCGGCGGCTGGAAGCACGTCTACAAGGTCCACGACAAGAAGGAGCTGCTGGCGGCCTACGAGGGCACCGCCCCCTACTGCATGACGCTGCAGGAGTTCATCGACTTCGACCTCTACGTGCGCTGCTTCACCTTCGGCAAGACCGACATCACCCCGGTCGCCTACGATCCGCGCGAGCGGCGCTACCTGGTCGATCACCACTACCTGTCGCCGGAGGTCGGCGACCGGGTGGTGCGTGACGCCCGGACGATCAATCTCGCCCTTGGCTACGAGATGAACACCATCGAGTTCGCGATGCGCGACGGCGTCCCCTACGCGATTGACTATCTGAACCCGGCGCCCGACTTCGAGCGCGATCGCATCACCCCGTTCTATTTCTCGCACGTCCTCGAGAAGATGACCGCGCTGGTCGTCGCCCGGGCGCTCGACAACGATCCCTCGCAGTGCTGGCCGCGGTGGGAAGCGATGCTGGGCCTGGGCGGGCCGGCCGGGGTCCTCGGCTCGCCGGGGCCGCGCTAGGATGGAACCGATCGCCGCCTGGCAGGCGCTGCTGCGACCGGAGGTCGAGCTCAGCCCGGCCTTCACGGCAGGGCTGGCGGCGGCGATGCGCGAGCGCAAGCTGACCTTCGGCGACCGCGTCACCTGCCCGTTCCTGCGGCCGTTTTTCCTGACCGGCGAGGACGAAGCGCGGATGCGGGAGGCGGCGGAGCGGATCGCGGCGCTGGGCGAGCGGGTCACCGAGGCGGCGATGGCGTCGCGCGCGGTGTTCGACCAGCTTGGTGTCTCGGAGGCGGAAGAAGCGCTGGTGCGCATCGATCCCGGCTACGCGCGCGCCAGCACCGCTTCCCGCCTCGACGCCTTCCTGCTGCCGGAGTCCATTCACTTCGCCGAGTACAACGCCGAATCGCCGGCCGGGCCGGCCTATACCGAGCGGCTCTGCGAAATCTTCGACGCGCTGCCGATCATGGCGCGGTTCCGCGCCGGCCGTGCGGTGCGCTACAACCGCACCATCGCGCCGCTGCTGGCGGCACTCGTCGAGAGCTACCGGGAGTGGGGCGGCACCGCCACGCCGCCCGCGATCGCGATTGTCGACTGGCGCGGCGTCCCGACCTGGACGGAGTTCGAGATCCTCGCCGAGACGTTCGCCGCGGCGGGCGTGCCGACGCTGGTCTGCGATCCGCGCGAGCTGGAGTTCAACGGCCGGGCGCTGACCGCGGCCGGCCGGCGGATCGATCTCGTCTATCGCCGGGTGCTGATGAACGACATCGTCGAGCGCCCGGACGAGTGCGCGGCGCTGGTCTCGGCCTATCGTGCCGGGGCGGTGTGCGTCGCGAACACGCTGCGCTGCAAGCTGGCGCACAAGAAGGCTTTTTTCGCGGTGCTGACCGACGAACGCAACGCGCCGCTGTTCACCGCCGCGGATCACGCCGCCATTCGCACCCACGTGCCCTGGACGCGGGTGGTCGCTGACGCCGCCACGGTGCGGCACGGCCGCCGCTCCGCCCTGCTCCGGGTGGCCGAAGACGAGCGCGAGCAGCTGGTGCTCAAGCCGAACGACGAGTACGGCGGCACCGGCGTCCATCTGGGATGGGAGACGCCGGCGGCCGAATGGGTGGCGGCGCTCGGGCGGGCGCTGGCGGATCCGCCCGGGTCCTGGGTCATTCAAGAGCGGATTCCGGTCCGCCGCGAGCCATTTCCGCAGTTCGATCCCCTCGGCGCCGTGGAGAACCGGGACATGCTGGTGGACTTCGCGCCGTACCTCTTCCGCGGCCGGATGTCCGGCTACCTGACCCGCTTGAGCGCGACCGGGCTGGCCAATGTCACCTCCGGCGGAGGCCAGGTGCCGGCCTTCGTGGTCGGCGACGATCCGCCGCGCTGATACACTTTTCGGGATGCTGTTCGGTTCCGCGGCGCCGGGTCTCCTTCCGGGCGCTCGCAATGCGGTCGAGACCTGCCTCGCCATCCGCCCCGGCGAACGCGTCGCGCTGATCGCGGACGAGGCCAGCCGCGAGGTGGCGGCGAGTCTCGAGCAGGCGCTGGCCGAGGTCAGGGCTGACGTCCGCTGCCTGCTGATCGAGTCGGTCTCGGCGCGGCCGATGCCCTCGCCCCCGGCTGCCGTGCTGGAGGCGCTCGGGGCCGCCGACGCCGGCATCCTCTGCGTCCAGCCGCAGGAGGGGGAGCTGGCGGTGCGGATGGCGATCGTCGGCCTGATCGAGCAGCGGCGAATCCGCTACGCCCACATGGTCGGCGTCACCCCGCGGATCATGCGGGAAGGGATGCGCGCCGACTACCACCAGGTCGATCGGCTCAGCCGGCAGCTCTGCGAGCGGATGCCCCAGGCGCGAACGCTGACCGTGCGCACCGCCGCCGGCACCGACTTCACCGCGACCTTCGATCCGGCGCTGGCGTGGGTCAAGACCAGCGGCCTGATCA
>JBDTOB010000330.1:0-3981 GCA_039933435.1 Acidobacteriota bacterium
ACATCGTCAAGTCGATGCCGATCTACGCGGTCCGCTGGCTGGTGATCGTGGTCGTCGTCTATACCGCGGTGACGATGTTGCGGGCCGGCCTGGGGCCGCGGACGGACGCCGAGTAATCGCGCCGCACACGTGGGCTCGTCGCTGGCCCGCCGACACGGGCCGCGGACCGACGGTACACGGATGTGACGGACAGGCGCGGATCAACACGGAGCTGTCACGCCCAACTCACGGGCATCACGATGCTCCCCGCTACGCCCCGCCTTCGTACCGGGCCGCGGACGGACGGTTCACGGATGTGGCGGACCGACACGGATCAACACGGAGCTGTCACGGCCAACTCCCGGGCATCACGATGTACCCGCTGCGCCCCGCCTTCGTACCGGGCCGCGGACCGACGGTCCACGGATGTGACGGACGGGCGCGGATCAACACGGAGCTGTCACGGCCAACTCACGGGCATCACGATGCTCCCCGCTGCGCCCCGCCTTCGTACCGGGCCGCGGACCGACGGTCCACGGATGTGACGGACGGGCGCGGATCAACACGGAGCTGTAGACACCACGCTCATTTCGAACCCACTTCGACAACGCCGGCAACGGGGGGGTCCAGCGGAGCTGATACGCCGTCGCCAACTGCGCTTGAAAGACGTCGTCGAAGAGCTCGGCGCCGACCTCCCGCAGAACACGTAGAACTTGCCAATGCGCCGCAGCTTGGAGGCCACGCGCGCTTCCGCGAGACTCAACGCCTGCGGGACCTGCCCAAGAAATAGGAGTGGGTATGGGCCCATCAGATCACAGGCTCCATCCGTGTGCCGACCCCCTTAGGTAATCAACGCTCTAGCCCGCCCGGGTCGAGATAGAGTTATGTCCCTGGAGGGCTCCCATGGACGCGTTCCCTTATGAGGTTCGTCATGCGGCGCGCGCGCTGGCGCTGCGCCCGGGGCTCACGGGCGTTGCCGTCCTCACGCTCGCCCTCGGGATTGGCGGCGCCACCGCGATCTTCAGCGTGGCTGACGCCGTAGTCCTGAAGGCTCTTCCCTATGCGAGCCCCGATCGGCTGGTCGTGCTCTGGCAAAGCGACCGCAGCAGGAATCAGCCGTTCGTCGAGATCTCATATCCGGCCTTCCGCGAGTGGCGCGATCGCACGCATCTCTTCGAGTCGATTGCCGCGATGCCGTCGGTGAACACGGAAAGAACGCTGACCGGCCGCGCCGAACCGGCAACCATCGAGGGGCGCGACGTCACCGGCGGCTTCTTCTCGCTCCTGGGCGTCTCTCCGGCGCTCGGCCGCGTGCTGCTCCCGCAAGACGAGCGCGTCGGCGCGCCCGGCGTCGTCGTCCTGAGCCAGGTGCTGTGGCAGGACCGCTTCGGCTCGGACCCCGGCATCCTGGGCGCAGCGATGGTCCTGGATGGCCGGCCTTACACCATCGTCGGAGTGATGCCGGCCGGGTTCCAGTTTCCCAAAGGCGCACGGTTCTGGATCCCGCTGCAGCCGTCCGACGACGCGTGGGCGGAGAACGTCGGCCTCATGTGGATGATTGCGCTCGGGCGTTTGAAGCCAGGGACCGCGATCGAACCGGCGCGAAACGAGCTGACCGAATTGTGGCGCCAGATGTACGCCGCGAAAGCGGCCGACACCGGCGAGCTGGCGGGCTACAGGACGGTCGTCACTCCGCTGCGGGACGTGATCTTCGGACCGGCACGCCCCGCCTTGATTGCGGTTCTCGCCGCCGGGATCCTCGTGCTCCTGATCGCGTGCGCCAACGTCGCGGGGCTGCTGATGGTGCAGGCGACGGACCGGCGCCGCGACATGGCGGTGCGGCACGCACTCGGCGCGAGCCGGGGACGACTCGTGCGGGTGGCATTCATCGAAAGTCTCCTGATCGCGTCACTCGCGGGCGTGGGCGGGCTGGCTGCCGCGTGGCTCGCGACTCCGCTCATCATTGCCCTGTCCCCTGCGGACCTACCGAGAGTCGATGACGTCGCGGTGAACCTGCGGGCATTCGGATTCGCCGTGGCCGCGGCGGCCCTCGCGGCCATTCTGTCATCGCTCGCCCCCATGGTGCTGGTGCGACGCGCGTCGATCGAAGGAGTGCTGCGCCAAACGACATCCCGCATCGCGCCTGGCGGTGGACGGCTTGGTGCCGCCCTGGTGGTGGCGGAGGTCGCCATCGCCGTCATCCTGCTGGTCGGCGCGGGCCTGCTGGCGCGCAGCTATCTCAATCTGCGCCTGGCGCCGCTCGGCTTCGAGCCCGGGCGGGTTCTCGCCGTCACGGTGTCGCTGCCGGAAGGACGATCCGCCGACATCGCCCGAGTACGCGCCTTCTACCGGGAACTATTGAATCGTGTCGGAGGGCTGCCCGGAGTCGCCTCTGCCGCTGCGATCACGCGGCGGCCTCTCTGGAGCACGGTTGGGTACGACTGGATCTTCACGATCGAAGGGCAGACGGAGCAGGACGCCACTCGCAACCCGATGCTGAACATGATGGCGGTGACCTCCGACTATTTCACGACCATGGGCATCACCGTCAAGCGGGGACGCGTCTTCACTGATGAAGACGCGGACGGGCAGCCAGGCGTTGTCGTGATCAGCGAGTCCCTGGCCGCGCGCACCTGGCCCGGTCTGGATCCGATCGGCAAGCGCCTCAAGATTCCGCTGTCGGGCACACCCTACCACAACAGCTGGCTCACGGTGATCGGTGTCGTCGCCGACGCGCGCTATCGCGAGATCCAGGCCGCGCGCCTTGACTTCTATATGTCTTACCTCCAGGCTGATCATCGGCTCAACAGCCTGATGGTTCGCAGTGAGCGGAATCCGGCGGCACTGACCAGGGCCGTGGTGGCGGCGGTGCACGACCTCGATCCGAGCCTGCCCGTTGGGGATGCGGTGACCATGGCGCGCATCGTGTCGGAGACGCTCGGAGGCCCGCGATTCGCGGTGCGGCTCTTCGCGGCGTTTGCGGTGGTTGCGCTTTCGCTGGCCGCGCTCGGCGTCTACACGCTGCTGGCTTATTCGGTGACTTCGCGAACGCGGGAAATCGGCGTGCGCATCGCTCTTGGCGCGCGTTCCGCGGATATCATGGGCCTGATCTTCCGTCACGGACTCGGCCTCACCGCACTGGGTCTGGTCTCGGGGCTCCTCGCGGCGGCCGTTGGCACGCGTCTCATCGCGGCGCTGCTGTACGAAGTGCCTGGGCAGGACCCTCTCACCTTCATCGTCGCACCGCTCGTACTTGGGAGTGCTGCGGGGTGCGCATGCCTGATCCCGGCACTTCGCGCAACACGGGTCGATCCTGTCTGCGCCTTACGGGGGGAATGACGCGCTGACCGACACCAATCCGTCGATCCGCCGAGGCCCGCCGATACCTGCCGGGTCCGGGGACCGACGGTCCACGGATGTGACGGACAGGCGCGGATCAACACGGAGCTGTCACGTCCAACTCGCGGGCAACACCGTTCCGCCGAAATGTGTCGGTGGACTCGATCGGGCGGTTGCTTGCATGCCTGACGCCGCCGGCACGCCCCTCGCCCATCAGGAAGTCGCCGGCGCGATCCTGAAGTCGTTCTTCGACGTGTATCGGGAACTCGGCTATGCCTTCTCGGAGATCGTCTATCGCCGGGCCCTCGGCACCGTCCTGCGGAGCACGGGCCTCGAGGCCGTGGAGGAGGTCCCGCTCGAGGTGCGCTTCCGCGGTTCGATGATCGGACGCTGTCATGCCGACATAATCGTCGGCCGCGCGATGCTGATCGAGACCAAGGCGGCCTTCACACTGGAGGGCTACGCGCAGACGCAGGTGCTGAATTGCCTGAAAGCGGCCGGCGGTGGCGTCGCCATTGCTCCTGAACTTTGGCCACGAGCCCACCTACAAGCGGCTGGTCCTCGGCGACATCAGCCAGAGCCTTTCAACCCTTTTCGCGGGGACCCCCTGGTGGCGCCGCTCGACAAGTAGACCAGTACGCCGCTCGGAAAGTAGGCCACTCG
>JBDTOB010000331.1:0-3978 GCA_039933435.1 Acidobacteriota bacterium
CCTTGTCGACGACGATGATCGTCTTCGAGAACATCAGCTGGCCGAGCCCCCAGAAGGCGTTCATGATCTTGCGCGCGTGCCCGGGATAGCGCTTGTCGATCGAGACCAGCACGATGTTGTGGAAGATCCCGGCGGCCGGGAAGTGCATGTCGACGATCTCGGGCAGCGTCTTGCGGATGAGCGGCAGGAAGATCCGCTCGCTCGCCATCCCGAGATAGTAGTCCTCCATCGGCGGGATGCCCACCACGGTGGTCAGGTAGACGGGCCGCTGGCGATGGGTGATGCAGGTGATGTGGAACACCGGATAGTCGTCCGGATGCGAATAGAAGCCGGTGTGGTCGCCGAACGGCCCCTCGCGCCGCCGCTCTCCCGGCTCGACGTAGCCTTCGAGGATGATCTGGGCGTTTGCCGGGACTTCGAGATCGACGGTCACGCACTTGACCAGGTCCACCCGGCTGCGGCGAAGGAACCCGGCGAGCATCAGCTCGTCCAGCCCTTCCGGCATCGGCGCGGTGGCCGAGTAGGCGAGCGCGGGGTCGGGTCCGAGCGCCACCGCGACAGGCATCCGCCGCTTCAGTTTCTCCGCGACTCGGTAGTGCTGCGCGCCCCCCTTGTGCCGCTGCCAGTGCATGCCGGTCGAGCGTCCGTCGAACACCTGCATCCGGTAGGTGCCGATATTGCGCACCCCGGTCTCGGGATCCTTGGTGAAGACCAGCGGCAGCGTAATGTAGCGTCCGCCGTCGTCCGGCCAGCACTTGAGGATGGGAATGTCGTCGAGCGTGCCGTCCCTGCGCACGACCTCCTGGCAGGGGGCGTCCGTGACGGTGCGCGGCATCAGGTCGCGCAGCCGGCCGACGGTCGGCAGCATCTTGAGGGCGTCGATCATCCCCGTCGGAATCTTCGGGGTCGTCAGCTCCTCGATCTCGCGCGCCAGCTCGTCGAGGTGGTTGACGCCAAGCGCCATGCAGATGCGCTTCATGGACCCGAACAGGTTGACGGCCACCGGCATGTCGAAGCCGGTGGGGCGCTCGAAGAGCAGCGCCGGTCCGCCCCCGGGGGATTTCGAGACGCGGTCGGTGAGGGCGCTGATCTCGAGGTCGGGGCTGACCGGGTCGGTGACGATGGACAGCTCACGGTCGTGGTCCAGGGCGGCGATGAACTCGTTGAGGTCGTTGAACATGATGTCTACTGCATCTTCTCGGCGATCCGCGTCGCCAGCTCGAGGGCGCGGCGTCCGGCGTGGCCGTCCACGAGCGGCGTCGTCCTGGTGCGCGCGGCCCGGACGAAGTCGGCGAGCTCGCGCCGCAGCGGCTCGTCGCGTTCGACCGGCAGCGGCCCTCCTTCGATGGCCGGCCGGCCGCTTTCGCGCGGCACCAGCCGCCAGCCCTCGACTTCCTGCGCGGCGTAGTCGATCGAGATGTAGGCGTCGGGCTGGAAGAACCGGATCTTCCGCACCCGGTCGCGGCTGATGCGGCTGGCGGTGACGTTGGCGATGCATCCGGACGCGAACTTCAGCCGGGCGTTGGCGATGTCGAATTTCGAGGTCAGGACCGGCACCCCGACCGCTTCGATGGATTCGACGTCTGAACCCACGAACGCCAGAATGATGTCCAGGTCGTGAATCATCAGATCGAACACCACGTCGATGTCGAGGCTGCGATCCGGAAACACTCCCAGCCGGTGGACCTCGATGAACCGGGGCGAGGTCACCAGCGGCAGGACCGCCGCGACCGCCGGGTTGTACCGCTCGGTATGGCCGACGGCGAGGGTCGCCCCCGAAGCGGCGGCGGCCGCCAGCAGCTCGTCCGCCTCGGCGACCGAGCGCGCCATCGGCTTTTCGACGAGCACCGCAATCCCCGCCTGGAGCAGCGGCAGCGCCACGTCGCGGTGCAGCTCGGTCGGCACCGCAACGGTCACCGCATCGACGTCGCCGGCCAGATCCCTGACGTCGGTGAGCGCCCGGGCGCCGCTGCTGGCCGCGGCCTCGACCGCCCGTTCGTGGATGGTGTCGACCACCGCCACCAGGCGGGCGCCCTCGAGCGTGGACAGAATCCGCGCGTGGTGGCGGCCGAGATGGCCGGCGCCGACGACGGCGATGCGAAGCAGGTCAGCCGGCATGTTGTTCGCTCCGCGGGCGGCCGATGATGGCCAGGCCGGCGTCGTTGGCGCGGGCGAAGACGCGGTCCCCGTCCAGCACCAGCGTCCGTCCGGCGTCGATGGAGAGCGCCGTCGCCCCGGCCGCCTGCATCGCCTCGATGGTGGCGACGCCGACGACGGGGACGTCGAAGCGCATGTCCTGCCCTGGCTTGGCGACCTTGACGACGCGCACCCCGGGGCCGGCGAGGTGACCGGCGCGGCCGATGACGGCGTCGGTCCCTTCCATCGCCTCGACCGCGACCACGGCCTTGTCCTTCACCGCGATGGTCTGTCCGATGTCGAGCGCCGCGACCGCGTCGGCCATCCGGTAGCCGAAGGCGAAGTCCTCGCGCTCCGGCTCGTCGGGGTGGCGCCGGGTGAGCGGCCCCTCCCCCGCCAGGAGCGGCTGCAGGAACGTGGTCGAGTCGAGCAGCTCGATACCTTCGCCACGCAGGACGTCGGCGACCGCGGCGATGAGCGCGTCGGTGTTCCGCGATCGCAGCCGGGCCAGCACGGAGAGCAGCGTCAGGTCGGGCACGATGCCGGAAAAAATCTTCGCGTGCTTGACCTGCCCGGCCATCAGCGCCTCGGAGATGCCGGCGGCTTTAAGGATTTTGATGCACTTGCCCAGTTGCCCGAGCGACACCCAGTGGAAGTCGGCGCGGGCCTCGCGGGCCGCCGCTTCGAGGTCCGCGAAGGCTTCTTCCCGGATGGCCACGACGGTGACGTCGTGGCCGAGACCGCGGGCGCCCTGGAGCGCCAGAAACGGAAACCGGCCGTTGCCGGCAATCACACCGATCCTGCTCATGCGCGGGCGGCGGGCTCCGGCCGCGGCGGGGGCGGCGGGGAAAGGCGCGGCCGTTCGGTGGTGGTTCGGGTAAACTTCATGTAGACGAGCAGTTTATCTCACTCTCAGCCGTCGGCTCCGGAGCTGTCAGCGATCGGCTGCGGGCCTGAGCGAACAGATGAGTGCGGGAAGCCTGGAGCGGGATGTTCCTGGCGGGAAACTGACAGTTGAGAGCTGGACGCTTCGATTTCAAGGAGAATGCATGCGCCGTTTGATTTCCGGATTGCTGCTCGGTGTCGTCGCCATGGTGGCGGCCGCCTGCGGGAGCAGCAACACCATCACGACCCCGACGACGACCACGACCACCCCGACGCCGATCACCGAGCCGCTTTTCACGGGAACGCTCACGGCCAACGGCGCCGTCACCTATCCCTTCGCGGCGACCTTCGGCGGCACCGTCACCGCCACCCTGACGGCGCTGGCCTCGGCCAACGCCTCGGCCATCGGCATCAGCATCGGCACCTGGACCGGGTCCGCCTGCCAGATCGTGATCGCCAACGACAACGCCGCCCAGGCGGCGACCATCTCCGGAACGGTCACCGCGGCAGCGAGCCTGTGCGTCCGGGTCTACGATGTCGGCAAGGTCACGGCGCCGACCGACTTCACCGTGACGATCGTGCATCCATAGCCAGTCGCCTACGATTCTTCGGCGACGACTTCTTCGAGCCGGCGGCTGGGACGGCGGAGGCCGACGCCGCGGCTCGAGGAGCGGATGAAGTCCACGACATACTGGACCTCGTCGCACTTGAGTGAGGGGTCGCGCTCGATCTGCGCCAGCGCCCGGCTGGTGTTCGAGTGCAGCAGGTGCCGGTAGGCCCGGCGCAGCTTGGTGATCGAATCCGAGGAGAACTTCCGCCGCACCAGGCCAATGGTATTCAGCCCGTAGATGCGCGCGCGGTTGCCGACGGTCTTGGCGAACGGCAGCGCGTCCTTGGTGATCACCGAGAAGCCGCCGATGAAGGCGTACTTCCCCACCCGGCAGAACTGGTGCACCC
>JBDTOB010000332.1:0-3977 GCA_039933435.1 Acidobacteriota bacterium
GGTACTCGATCGGGCCGCAGCCCGGCGGGCTCCAGGCATCGGTCCAGACGCCGAGGTGCGACAGCAGGTCGCGCCAGGGCCCGATGCCGTCGCGGAGAAAGCGGATCTCTTCGGCGGACTCGCCAACGTGCACGCTCATCGCGCCGGCGCCGGCGGCCGAGGCGATCGCCCGCAGCAGCGCGGGGGACACCGAATACGGCGCATGCGGGACGACCGACGCTCGCAGCCCCGGCGCCGCAGGCAGCGCGCGGATCTGTGCCTCCGCCGCCTCCACCACGCTGGCCGGATCGGGTGCGTTGAAACCCAGCAGCTCGCGGAAGATGGCCCCTCCGAGTCCACTCGCCGCCACCACGTCATACGCCGACAGGGTGTTGGTCACGTCCCCGACGAGCGCGGTGCCGGCAGCCCGCACCTCCCGGACGGCGTCGGCCATCGGCTCCGGCGGCTCTCGATCGACGGTACGCCTGAGCGCCATCAGCCGCGCCGCCCACTCCGGCATCGGTCCGCCGGGCGGAAGGCGCCCGCGCATCCAGGAGAGCTCGAGATGCGTGTGCGCGTTGACCAGGCCGGGCATGATCGCCACCGCGCCCAGATCAAGAGTGGACATCGCTTCAGCGGCCGCCAGGGAGGGCAGGTGTGGAGGCTCGGTGCCGGAGCCGCCCGTGGCCAGGATGACGCCGCCGCGCGTCAGCACCCAGGCGTCACGCATGGGAGGGTGGGCAATCGGCAGGACCCACCGGGCACGAAACAGCGTCGCCATCGGAACGCGCTAGTCCGAGGCCTGTTCCCGGCGGGCCTTCTTCTCGACCGCGCTCCGGGCCGCGTAGCGGACGATCTCCGGCGGGCGGGAGTCGTCTCCAGCGGCGCGGGCCACCGCGAGCTCGAGCATCCGCGGCACCTGGCGCTCGCGGAAGATCGGATCGCCCTGGACGTCGTAGTGCATGTTGCGCCGCCTGGCGGCGAACCCGGCGTTCTCGATGTTGCGCACGATCTCGATCTCGTCCATGCAGTAGCTGGCGCCGGCGGCCCGGACGACGTTCTCCTCGATCATGACGCTGCCCATGTCGTTGGCGCCGAAGGCCAGGCTGAGCTGACCGACCTTGCCGCCCTGCGTCACCCACGACGCCTGCAGGTTGTCGAAGTTGTCGAGGACCAGCCGCGCCACCGCGAGCGTCCGCAGATACTCGACGCCGGTCGCCTCGGCGCCGCCGAGCTCGGTGTGATCCGGCTGGTAGCTCCAGGCGATGAACGCCGTGAACCCGGCGGCATCGCCGCCGGCGACGCGCGACTCGTCCTGCAGCTCGCGCAGCCGGAACAGATGCTCCAGCCGCTCCGCCATCGTCTCGACGGTCCCGTACATCATCGTCGCGGTGGTTCGCAGCCCGGCGCGGTGCGCGTGGCGCATGACGTCGAGCCATTCGTCGGCGGTCGCCTTGCTGTAACAGTTCAGCAGCCGGCGCACGCGATCGACCAGGATCTCGGCGCCGCCGCCGGGAATGCTGTCGAGCCCGCACTTCACCAGCCGCTCGATCACCTGCGGCACCGGGAGGCGCGACAGGCGCGACAGGTGGATCACCTCGGGGGGCGACAACGCGTGCAGCCGAAACGCCGGGTAGCGCTCCTTGACGGCGCGGAACAGGTCCTCGTACCAGGCCAGCGGCAGATCGGGATTGTGCCCGCCCTGGAGCAGCAGCTGCCCGCCGCCGAGCGCCATGGTTTCGTCGATCTTGCGGAAGATCTCCTCGAAGCCGAGGACGTAGCCCTCGGACGATCCCACCGGACGATAGAACGCGCAGAAGTTGCAGCGCGCGATGCAGACGTTGGTGTAGTTGACGTTGCGGTCGATGATGTAGGTGACGACGTTGCCGGGATGAAGGCGGGCGCGGACCTCGTCGGCCAGCCGGCCGAGGAGCGCGGTCGGAGCCTCGCGGTACAGCGCCAGGGCGTCGGCCCTGTCGAGCCGCTTCCCCGCCCGGACTTTCGCCGCCAGTAGGTCGGTCGTCATCGGTGGTAGAACGCGGGCGGCGCGACCGCATCGACGAGGCCGTGCTTGCCCGCCAGCTCGTAGTACATGCGCAGCCCCTCTTCTTCCCGCTCGCCGAGGCTGTAGCGGATATTCTCCCTCAGGTAGGTCTGTCCCCGCGCGGCCCGCTCCGGTCCACAGTAGGCGGCCGCGATCTCGTCTGAGGCCAGCACGCCCTGGTCCCTCGCGGCCAGCAGCGCGGCCACGGCGGCATGGCTCAGGGCCGTCGGACGCCCCGCCCAGAACGCCCAGACGAACGGCAGACCGGTCATCGTCGTCCACTCCTGCCCGAGATCCACCTTGGCCGCGCCCAGCGCCTCGTGGTCGAGAAACAGCGCCGGGTCGCCGATGAGCAGCGCCGCGTCGCACTGCTCGAGCATCGCCTGCGGATCGGGCCGCATCGGCCTGAACTCAGGGTCGATGCCGAATTGCTCCACGCAGAGCATGTGCAGCAGGGCATTGGAGGTCCGCGAACTGGTGTCGGCGGCGATGCTCCGGATGGCGCCGACCGGCCTGGTCGTGAAGAGCGCCACCGATGCCACCGGCCCCTCGGAGATGATGCCGGCGCCCGGCACGATCCGGTACGGCTCGCCGCGCAGGAACTCGATCGACGGGATCATGCCGACATCGATCGAGCCTTCGTGCAGCAGCGCCGCGCACTTCGAGGGCACATCGAACCTGAGATTGAACAGGTCGGTGTGCATCTCCAGGTTATAGACCAGCGGCCGCGCGTTGAGGTAGTCGACGGCGCCAAGGCGGACCGCCTTCATGACCCGAGCACCTCGTAGCGCGCGTTCCTCTCGACCGGATCCAGCCCCGCCGCCCGGATGTTGCCGCGAATCTCTTCCAGCGGACTGCGCCGGGTGCCGAGCACCCCCGCGTCCACCGCCGCAATGCCATCGACGTCGTCCGCGCCGACCGTCAGCGCGAACTGCGCCAGCTTCGGCCCGTAGAGCGGCCAGTCCACCTGGATCGACTCGATGTCCGGCGCCAGCAGCCGCGCAATCGCCACCTGCTTGACATCGTCGTACCCGGTCGACGGCGCCGCGACGGACGAGTGACGCGGCAAGGGGGCAAAGATCCGGAAGCCGCCGACGGACCGCTGCAGGTCGCGGGCGCGCAGGACGAGGTCGAGCCGATCGGCCGCGTTGGGCTCGAGCACGGTCAGCCGCGACAGCCCCAGCCCCGAGCGCCGCACCGCCGCGATCGCCGCCTCGTCGTCCGAGGTGAGCTGATCCACCTGCACTTCGGCGATCGCCGCGAGGCCGGCGTCGGCGAGGGCGGCGCAGGCGCCCGGCAACGACGCGCCGGCGGCGGCCCGGAGCTCGGCGAGGCTGAAGCCGGTGACCGGGATGCCGCCCGCCAGTCCGGCCACGGCCCGCACGGCGGCCAGCGCGGCCTCGAGCGACACGGGATTGCCGGCGAGACGGATCTCCCCGGCCGCCAATCCTCCCGGCAGCGCCCCAGGCACGGCGTCGACGTGGACTTCGAACACCCGCACGAACGTCGTCCTGGCGCCGTGCATCTCCCGGCGCACGTCGTCGGCGCGCACGCCAATCGCAATCAGATCCGGACTCTCCAGAAGCTGCTGCGCCTCGGCGGCGTCGATCGCCGCGATCGTCACTTCGAGCCCCCCATCACTTCCAGCCTTTCCGAATCTTCTCCCAGAGCACGTCCGCCTTGTCGGCCGCGGCGGCTGTCGTACTGATCCGCTTCGGCCACGGGCGGGTGAACCCTTCCGACGGCCACTTGCGGGTCGCGTCGATGCCCATCTTGCTGCCGTAGGCGGCAAGGTCGCTGGCGTCTTCGAGGTCGTCCACCGGGCCCCGGGTGAACTGCACGTCCCGCTCCGGATCGTAATGCGTTCCGACGATCCATGCGACCTCAGCCTCGTTCTGGACGTCCACGTCCTTGTCGACGACGATGATCGTCTTCGAGAACATCAGCTGGCCGA
>JBDTOB010000333.1:0-3972 GCA_039933435.1 Acidobacteriota bacterium
TCCTGCGCCAGCGACACGCCCGAGAGCGAATGCACCATCGCCAGGTGACGGCGATCGCCCGCCGCATGCAGCGCCGACGCCGCGTTGTTGATGTGCTCGCGGACGATGGCGCGCTCGCCGACCTGGCGGTAGCAGAGCCCGAGCTCGTAGTGGGCGAGGCCAATGGCGCGCGAGTCGTGCGCGCGCTCGGCTTGCTTGAGGGCCTTGATCAGGAAGGCGATGCCGCGGGAGGGCTCGCCGCGCGCCACCGCGAGACGGCCGTGGACGCGCCAGAGATCCGACAGCCGCGCCGGATCGATCCGCTCCCGCCCTTGCGGCGGGGCGCCCAGCGCCTCCGTCGCCTGCCGCACGTCGTCCTGCAGCAGCCAGGCCTCGGCGAGCCCGCAGCGGATCTGGACCTGCTGGTCCCGCCCGAGGCCGGGCTGGCGGAGCGCGCGAATCAGCAGCGTGGTCGCCCCGGCGCCGTGCCCCCGCTCGAGCGCCTCGACCGCCTGCTCGTAGAGTCCGGGTTTCTCCACGCGGCGCAGTATACCTTGTATACAAGACGCGCCACGCTCATCTTTTGGCTAAGTGATTGCTTCTCCGGCAACGATCCGGCACCGGGGTCCCGGACAGCGGCGGTCCTGAACCGGCCAAAGAGAGCCCATCGGTTCAGTCGTTGACCCGGAATCGAGGGTGCTTCTAGAAAGCGCGGCCGAGGCGGCCGAAGGCAGCCCAGCCGCGGCGGCGGCCCGAAGGATCGTCGCGCCAGGCGGCGCCGGCGGTCATGGTCAGCGGCAGCGAGTAACCGAGGACGGTCGCGGCCGAGAGCTCGGCGCCGAACGACCGCCGGATCGCTCCGCTCCGGAATGCGGTGTCCCAGGCGTGGCCGGCGTCCACGAACAGCGCGCCGTGCAGGCTGCGCAGCATCAGCGGAAGGGTGCCTGCGCCGCGCTGCGGCCAGGCGATTGGAAAGCGGTACTCGAGATTGACGACGGCGGCGTGCCGGCCGAAGACGTCGGCGGCGCGAAATCCCCGAAGCAGCGCGATCGAGCCGGATCCGAAGTCGAACCCTGCGCTCTGCGGGCCGGCCCCTGACGCTTCGAAGACGCGGGCGAGATCGCGATCCCCCCAGGTCGCCGCCGCCGCCACCCGGGCGGCCACCACCGCGTGCCTCGGAAAGACGCGCCAGTAGTGACGCGCGTCGACGGTGCCGGCGCCGGCGCGGCGGCCGGTACCGGCGCGCCCCCGCGTGATCTCCGACGTCACGCCGACGGTTCCCCCTTCTTCCGCGCTGATCGAGTAGCCGAAGGCGTGGGCGTTCGAGGCCAGCCACCCGAGGCGCAGGTCGCGCCTGGTGCCGATCGCGTCGAGTGCCGGCGCGCAGGCGGAACAGGCGAAGTGGTCGCGCTCCGTATGGATGCCCGCCAGCGCCACGCTCGACCAGCGCACCCGGCGCACCGGCAGCAGGACCCCGCCGCTGAGCTCGCGCGACCGGACGTCGCCGTCGCGCCAGTCCTCGGTGGTGCCGGACGCGGAGCCGAACAGCGTCGGCCACCACCGGGCGTAAGCGTAATCCAGCCGCCAGTCGGGCCGATGGCGCGGCGTGATCCAGCTGCCGCTGGCCGCATAGGCATGGCGTCCCAGTGCATCGCCGCCTCCGGTGGCGGCGCCGGCGAGCACCTGCCCCTGGCGCGTCTCGATCACCGGCACCCAATAGCGGGGCGGCAGCGTCGACCATGGGCGGTAGGCGCGACCCGGCAATGCCTCCACCCGATCGGGCAGGGGAGCCGGAGCGCTGTCAGGATCGCTGGCTGCCGGCGCCGACCACCGTGCCGCCGCGAGCGGCAGGGCGAAGAGATCGTAGCCGTCGGCCGTATAGCCGACAAACACCAGCCGGCCGTCGGGCGAGAGCGCCGGAGACTGCGCGCCGCGGGCCGCGCCCAGCAGCCGCCGCGTCGCGCCGGTGGCCACCTCCACCTGATAAATCCCGAACGGCCCGTCGCGATCCGAGGCGAACAGGATCGACGACCCGTCCGGCAGCCACACCGGTCCGGCCTTGCGATCCCGGCCGCCCCCCACGAGCGTCCTCACCGTCCCGGTCGACGCGTCCACCACGACGATCTCCGAGGGGCCGCCGAGCCGACGCCGCTCGGCAGCGATCGTCCGGCCGTCGGCCGAGAATCGGGGGCTCGAGAACTCCGTGGACGCCTCGGCGACGAGCGGCACCGGCACCGCCGTCCGTCCCCGCTCCGGCATCTGCAGCGTCGCCAGGATCCGCCGCCCCGGCTCCTGCACCGTGCAGACCATCGTGCGGCCGTCCGGGGCGACGTCCGGCTCCGCCGCGCGGGCTTCCCGTGTCAGGCGCCGCGCCGCCCCTCCGACCATCGGCATCGCGTAGAGATCCGATTGCAGCCCCACTTCGTGCACCACTTCGAGCTGGTCGAAGACGATCTCTCCACCGGCGATGGCGATGCGCTCGCCGTGATATCGCGATCCCAGCCGGCGCGGCGCCGTGCGTCCGGGCGCCAGCTCCATCAGCGCCGGGAACCCGTGAGGATTGGCGACGCTGTAGAAGAGCCGCCCATCCTTGGCAAACGCCGGCGCCGCCACCGCGAATCCGTGTGTCGTGAGCCGCGTCGCCTCCAGCCGCTCCGCGGTGGACGCCGCGAGGCGGTGCTCCGACTCGAAGTCGTTCCACAACGCGCCCAGCGGCCGGCCGAAGACCTGCCGGAAGGCGCGGGCGCCGAGATAGGGAAGCGACCCGGCCGTCTCCTCGGCCAGGCGCGACAGCGACGCCTCGCCGTACCGCCGTGCCAGGTAGTCATGGAAATACGCGCCGTAGACGTAGGGCGCATTCCCCGACGGCCAGTCCACCAGACCGCCGCCGGCGCGATCGAGCGGCAGCAGCCGGCGCGCCGCCGCGGCCTCCTCCAGCACCATCCGGAAATCCCCCGCCGGCACCCGTCCCTCGCCGGTCACGCGGCTCTCTTCGAAGGTGGCGATGCCTTCGACCTGCCACCCGGGCAGAAACAGGTTGGGATAGAGCAGCGGCACACGCCCGAAGACATGGGTGAGCCCGCCGAGCCAGCCGCGCGACTTCTCCAGATGGACGATGTGGGTGTATTCGTGGATGAACACCAGCCGCAGCCAGTCGCTGGTGTTGCCGATGGTGCTGCGCGAGGCGGGCGGCACCGCGGCCAGCTCGATCAGGTTATAGGGGAAGACCGTCGCCCATCCGTTCGACTGATCGCTCTGGTCCACCAGGACGACCTGCACGCGCCCGCGCGGGGCGCCGAGATGCCGGTCCACCTCCCCGGCGACCTCCTCCACGATTCCCGCCAGGCGCGCCGCCAGCCTCTCTTCGCCCTGGTGAAAATGAATGTCGAACCGCGCGGTGCTGATCGTACGAAACCGCAGACGCGGATCGTAGCGCCCGCCGGCCGACGGGGCATCGTCGAGCCGCGGCGACGGCGCCTGCGCCCGGCCGCGCGCGGCACCGAGGACCAGCATCAGCGCCAGCAGCGCGAACACGGCACCGCGTCCCGGGTGCGAGCGGGCCGTCGCGCCGCGGCTGGCGGCGTCGGTCGAAGCGCGTATCAGCATCGGTCCGGAGCGATCACCGCGCCGCGGAGGCGGGGGCCCGATCGCGGTAGACGTGGCGGAGGAATCCGTAGTCGGCAATCGGCGACAGCGTCACCCCGTGGATATCGGGCTGGAAAATCGCCACGTTGGTGCGGCTCCAGAGGCTGATATAGGGGGCGTCGGCCGCGATCAGCTGCTGCGCCTGCCGGTAGAACGCCCCGCGCTGGCGCTCGTCGGCGGCTGCCGACGCCGCGTCGATCAGGCGATCGACTTCCGGATTGCGGTAATGGATGCGGTTCAGCCCGATCGGCGGCTGCTGCGCCGAGTGATACACCAGCCGCAGCATGTCGGGGTCGGTCACCCCGACCCACTGCAGCGTGTAGAGCTGGAAGTTGCCGCGGCGCACGT
>JBDTOB010000334.1:0-3965 GCA_039933435.1 Acidobacteriota bacterium
CCGAGGCGACGAACGTCCACGAGACGATGTGCAGGTATTCGGCGCCGACAGCGACGACCGCGGGGTCTTTCGAGAAGAACCTGACCATCGGCGGCCCCCACAACTGACAGGCCGCGGTCCAGAGGAGCATCCCGGCCGCGGCCATCATCGCGGCTGACCGGAACGTGGCTCGCACCCGCTCGGGACGGCCTGCGCCGAAGTTCTGTCCCGCGACCGGCGCCGCGCCGAAGCCCAGTGCCACGATCGGCATGAACCCCGCCTGCACGACCCGCATACCGATGCCGAAGCCTGCCTGCGCCGCCGACCCGAACGGCCGGCTGACGATATAGACGATGACGAGATAGACCGACATCAGCCCGAACTCGGCGCCGGCGGGCAGGCCGATGCCGAGAATCTTTTTCCACAGCGCCACGTCCGGCCGCCAGCCGCGCCTGACGAAACGCAGGTAGGCGTGGTCGCCGATGAAATAGAACGACATCCACACCACGCCGACGCCGATGGCCACCAGCGACGAGATCGCCGCACCCGCCACGCCGAACGCATGGCCCGTACCCCAGCCGAAAATCAGGACCGGCGCCAGCACAATGTTGAGGATGACCGACGCCGTCTGGACGATCATGCCCGGCTTGAAGTTGCCGGTGCCGCGCAGCGCGGCGCCCATGCTGACCATCGCAAACTGCAGCGCCATCGCGGGAATGAACCAGGCCAGATAGTCGGCCGCCATCGCCGCGGTCCGGGCGTCGGCGCCCAGCGCGTCGACATACGGCAGCCGGATAGCCATGCACACCCCCAGGAACAGGACGCCGACGATCGCGGAGAGCAGCAGCGACTCGTTGAACACCAGCAGCGCCGTGTCCCGATCCTTGCGGCCGGAGGCATGCGATACCAGCGAGGTCACGCCGACGCCGAGCATCTGGGTGACGGCGAGGACGATGAAGGTGAGGTTGCCGGCGATGCCGACACCGGCCACCGCCTCCTTGCCGAGGCGGCCCACCCAGTAGAGATCGACCAGGAAGTACAGCGTCTGAAACGCCATCGTCACCAGCATGAACCCGGCCGTCTTGAGCAGATGGCGGGTAACCGAGCCGGTGGTGAGATCCTGCATGGGAGCGTGGATTATAGTGCCGCGGCGCGTCCTGTGGAATGATCCCCGAATGAACGATCTCGCCCGGTTGGTGACCGCGACCTCGCTGCCGCCCTCGGTTCGCATCTCCGAAGGACGCGGCGCCCTGCCCCGCATCGACGTCTCCACCGCGGCGGCACGCGCCGAGATCTATTTCCAGGGAGCGCACGTCGCGGCGTGGCAGCCGGCGGCGATTCGCGAGCCGGTGCTGTGGATGAGCGAACGCAGCCATTTCGAGCCCGGCAAGCCGATTCGCGGCGGCGTGCCGATCTGCTTTCCGTGGTTCGGCGCGCATCCGGCCAACCCGGCGGCACCGGCGCACGGCTTCGCGCGCGTGCGCGACTGGCGGTTGATCGAGGTCAAGGAAAACCGCGACGGCGTCGTGGCCCTGGCCCTGGAGCTGGCGGGCGAAGGGCTGTCGCCCGAGTGGCCGCATCGCGTTACCGCGATCCATCGGATCGAGGTGGGGCCGACGCTGCGGATGACGCTGGCGGTGCGGAACGACGGCGCCGGCGCCTTCACCTTCGAAGAGGCGCTCCATACCTATTTCGATGTCGCCGACATCCGCGCCGTGTCGGTGTCGGGCCTCGAAGGCTGCGCGTATCTGGACAAGATGGCTGGCGGCCAGCGCGTCGGCCCGAGCGGCGCGCCGGTCCGCTTCACGGGGGAGACGGATCGCGTCTACCTCGAGACCCGGGACGCCTGCGTCATCGACGACCCGGGCAAGCGGCGGGCGATCACCGTCAGCAAGAGCGGATCGGAAGCCACCGTGGTGTGGAACCCGTGGGTGGCCAAGGCCCTGGCGATGCCGGATTTCGGAGACCACGAGTGGACCGGCATGCTCTGCGTGGAGACCGGCAACGTCAACGTCCACACGCGCACGCTGCAGCCCGGGGAGTCGCACGCGATGACCGCAATCATCGAGGTCCGGGAGCTCAACCGCTGAGCGGTTTACACCGCGCCGCGCCGGGCGTACTCTCGAGCGTATGAGAAGCCGCCTCCTGGCGGTCGCGACCGCCGTGCTGCTGTCCGCCTGCGGCGGAGCCCGATCTCCGGTCACACCCACGCCCACGACACCGGCGCCGGGCGGGCAGACGGGTGCGCTCCGCGAGGCAGGGCGGACCTCCGGAAAGCTGGTCGGCACGGCGGTGCAGTCGGGCCTGCTGGGCGATGGACGCTACGCGGAAACCGTCGCGCGGCAGTTCGACTACCTCACCGCTGAATACGAAATGAAGTGGGCGGCGATCGAGCGCGCCCGCGGCAACGCCGACTTCAGCGCCGGCGACGCCATCGTTTCGTTCGCGCAGGCGAACGGGATGCAGGTCAAGGGGCACGCGCTGGTCTGGCACGAATCGGTGCCGCCGTGGGCCGCCGACCTTTCGCCGGCGGATTTCCGCGCCGCCTTCGCGGATCACATCCGCCGCACCGGCGAGCATTTCCGCGGCCGGGTGCTGGCCTGGGACGTCGTCAACGAAGCGATTGCGGACGACGGGGCGGGGTTGCGGGACACGATCTTCAGACAGAAGCTGGGAGACGATTACGTCGCCGAGGCGTTCCGCCTGGCGAAGCAGGCGGATCCGCAGGCGCGGCTGTTCTACAACGACTACGGCGCTGAAGGCCTGAACCGCAAGTCGGACAAGGTCTACGAGCTGGTCCAGGGGCTGCGCGCCCGCGGCATCCCGATCGACGGCGTCGGCCTGCAGATGCACATCAGGGCCGCCAGCCCGCCCGATGCAGGAGCGGTTGCCGCCAACATGCGCCGGCTGGCGAGCCTCGGCCTCGCGGTGAACATCAGCGAGATGGACGTTCGCATCCGCGATCTGCCCGGCACGCCGCAGGCTCGGCTCGACGTTCAGAAAGGGGTCTACCGGTCGCTGGTCGGAGTCTGCGTGTCGGAGCCAGGCTGCGACGCGGTCACCTTCTGGGGTTTCACCGACGCGCACACATGGATCGACGGACGCTACGGGCCTGACGACCCGCTGCTGTTCGATGAACAGTACGCCGCCAAGCCGGCCTTCGACGGCGTCTTCGAGGCGCTCTCCCGCCGCTGAGGGTTACCTCCCGACCAGAATCATGATCCCGGCGAGCAGGGCGAGTACCGCCATCAGCGGCGCCGGCAGCCCGAGCGCGATCATGCCGGAGATGCCGTAGAGAATGAGCCACACCGCCAGAAGCAGCATGCCGATGTTGCGCGGGAACCCTGCAGCCACGTGAACCTCCCGGTTCGGACCCGGGCGCATGATGACGCCCGCGCGCATCGTAGCGGATTCAGAGACGAGGAAAACAACAAAGTGGCAAGATGCCACGGCACGCGCTGCCAAAGCGCGGGGCGCTAGAGGCCGAAGGTACGGCGGACGAAGGCGCGGCTGCGCCGGAGGTCCTCCTCCACCGTGCGGGTGCGCGTCGTCCCCTTCTCGTAGGCGAGCTCGACGGTGTAGGTGCCGGTGAACGGAATTGCCGCAAGCGCTGTGGCAAGGGCGGCGTAATCGACGTCGCCGGGCCCGAGCTCTTCGAGCCACACCCGCTGGCGTGAGGTCCGCAGATGCACATCGCGGACGCGGGCGCCGGCAGCCTTGATCAAGGCGAGCGGATCCTGACCCCCGCGGTAGACCCAGTCGACGTCGAGGCAGATGCCGACATTGGCGGGATCGGTGCGGCGCAGGTTGGAGTACCACTCGCGGGCGCCGGAGCGCATTTCCGGATCGTGGGCGTGGATCGCCAGCGCCATGCCCAGACCGCGCAGCCTGGCGCCGAGGCGATCGAGGTTCGCGGCCTGGACTGCCAGCTCCTCGTCGGTCTTCTCGGCGCGGTCGCGCTTCACGTCCGGGTTCATGATCACGGT
>JBDTOB010000335.1:0-3962 GCA_039933435.1 Acidobacteriota bacterium
AAAGATGAGTGTCCCCCTTTTGGGGTAGGCTTGAGGGATGCGCACGAGAGAACGCCCCCGGCCGGGGGCGGAGGTCGAGCCGGAGTTGGATGCCCGGGTAGCGGCGGCGGTCGAGCTGCTCGAGGCGATCGTGGCCGACCGCGGCGTGCTCGCGCGGGTGGCCTCTGAGCAACGGCGGCGCCTGATCCAGGCGGCCGGAGACGTCTTCAATCCCGACGTCGCGGCCCGCCGCCGGATGGTCAAGTCCACCATCCGCAGCCGCAAGGCGGCCCGCACCCGGCGGGACGACGAGGCGCTCTCGGAGACCGGCATCCGGACACTGCGTCGGCAGACGGTCTTCACGACGCCCAACGCGCTGCCGCCGGCCGGTTTCGACGAGCGCGGCGGGGAGCGGCCGGAGGACGCCGCCGAGGCTGCCGATCCGCAGAACTGCTACGTCTGCAAGCAGGACTACGCGACCATCCACCACTTCTACGATCAGCTGTGCCCGGTCTGCGCGGATCTCAATTATCGCAAGCGCACCGAGCTCGCGGATCTGAGCGGCCGCGTCGCGCTGGTCACCGGCGGACGCGTCAAGATCGGCTATCAGGCGGGGCTCAAGCTGCTCCGGGCTGGCGCGCACCTCATCGTCACGACCCGCTTTCCGCGCGACTCGGCGATGCGCTACGCGCAGGAGCCGGATTTTTCGGCGTGGCAGGACCGGCTCGAGGTGTTCGGCCTCGATCTGCGGCACACCCCCAGCGTCGAGGCGTTCTGCCGCACCCTGCTGGCGACCCGCGACCGGCTCGACTTCATCGTCAACAACGCCTGCCAGACCGTCCGCCGTCCGCCCGCCTTCTACGAGCACATGATGGAGCGCGAGACCGCAGCGCTGGCCGGGATGCCGGCCAGCGCCCGCCGGCTCCTCGGGGCCTACGAGGGGATGCGCGGCTATCACCTGGTGCAGGGCGACGACGCGGCGCTGGCGATGCCGGCAACGCTCGGCGCCCGGATCGCGGGCCTGACCCACGCGGCCGAGATGTCGCAGGTGGCGTTGCTGCCGGACGACGCGGCGGCGGGGAGCGAGCTGTTTCCGGCAGGCCGTCTCGATCAGGACCTGCAGCAGATTGACCTGCGCGGCCGGAACTCCTGGCGGCTGCTGCTCGCCGAGGTCCCCTCGGTCGAGCTCCTCGAAGTGCACCTGGTCAACGCCATCGCCCCCTTCATCCTCAACGCCCGCCTCAAGCCGCTGCTGCTGCGGACGCCGGGGCGCGACAAGCACATTGTCAACGTCTCGGCGGTGGAAGGGCAGTTCTACCGCAAGTTCAAGACGACGAGGCATCCGCATACCAACATGGCGAAGGCGGCGCTGAACATGATGACGCGGACGTCGGCGACCGACTACCATGCCGACGGCATTCACATGAACAGCGTCGACACCGGCTGGGTCACCGACGAGGACCCCGCCGTGATTGCCGCGCGCAAGACCGCCGAGCACCGGTTTCATCCGCCGCTCGACATCGTCGACGGCGCCGCCCGGATCGTCGATCCGATCATCAGCGGCGTCAACAGCGGCACCCACGCCTGGGGGCAGTTTTTGAAGGACTACCGCCCCATCCCCTGGTAGCGCACGTTTTACAAGGAAGCAGTTTCATACCGTCATGCTGAGAGCTGGAATCGTCGGCCTCCCGAACGTGGGCAAGTCCACATTGTTCAACGCCGTCACGCGCACGCGAAAAGCGGAAGCGGCCAACTATCCCTTCTGCACCATCGACCCGAACGTCGGCGTGGTCAGCGTGCCCGATGTGCGCCTGGCGGCGCTCCAGAAGATCGCCAGAACCAACGTCGTGATTCCGGCGGCGATCGAGTTCGTGGATATCGCCGGCCTGGTCCAGGGGGCGAGCCAGGGCGAAGGCCTCGGCAACAAGTTCCTGACCCATATCCGGGAGGTGGACGCCATCGTCCAGGTGGTGCGCTGCTTCGAAGACGAGGACGTGCACCACGTCTCGGGCAGCATCGATCCGGTGCGGGACATCGAAGTCATCAACACCGAGCTGATGCTGTCGGATCTCGAGTCGGTGCGGAAGCGGCGGGAGCGGGTCAGCAAGGAGGTCAAGCGCGGCGACAAGGCGGCGGCCGCCGAGGATGCGGTGCTCGCCAAGATCGAGTCCGCGCTCGACGCCGGCAAGCCGGCCAACAGCGTCAAGCTGACGCTCGAGGAGCGGGCGGTCTCGGTGCCGTTCTTCCTGCTCACCGACAAGCCGACGATTTTCGCCTGCAACGTCAAGGAGACCGATCTGGCGACCGCCGACAGCAACCCGTACGTCATCAAGGTGCGCGACTACGTCAAGACCCACCTGGCGTGCGAGGCGGTGGTGATCAGCGCACAGATTGAAAGCGACCTGGTGGACCTGGCGCCGGACGAGGCGGATGCGTTCCTCAAGGATCTCGGGGTCGAGGAGAGCGGCATTGGCGCGCTGATCCGTTCGACGTATCATCTGCTCGGCCTGCGCACCTATTTCACCGCCGGGGAGAAGGAGGTCCGCGCCTGGACCATCCACGCGGGAGACACCGCGCCGAAGGCGGCCGGCGTGATCCATTCCGATTTCGAGCGCGGCTTCATCAAGGCGGAGACGGTCGCCTACGACGATCTGGTGGCGTGCGGCTCGGTGGCGGCGGCGCGCGACAAGGGGCTCTACCGGATGGAAGGCAAGGAATACGTCGTCGCCGACGGCGACGTGCTGCTCTTCAAGTTCAACGTCTAGCCGAGGAGTCTCCATGAGAGTGCGGACGGTCGCGATCGCGGTGGCGGTGGTCGTCGGTGGGACAGCCGGCCTGGGGCGGGCCCAGGCGCCGCTGACGCCGCAGGCGCTCGAGGCCGCGCTGGCGGCCAAGCCGTCAGGCGCCGCGGCCGAGTCGCTCGCGGGGCAGATCCGGACCTGGTTCGGCGGGCCCGAGGCGCTTGTCAAGGGCGGTCCTGCGAAGATAGACGAGCTGTCGGTCGCCTGGGCGATCGATGCCCAGGCGCCGCCGGCGAACAACGCGCCGGTCCGCGTCGTCGCCGACGTCGGCGGCTTCATCCTGCCGCTGACCCGGGTCGGCGAGACGACGATCTATGCCGGCGTCGGCCACCTCGCCCACGGCGCGGCGATGTCGTGGCACTACGAGGTGGGCGATCGCCGGGCGGGGGGCGGCCAGCTCGAAGCCTACGAGGTGCATCCCGACAGCCGCGAGCAGCCGGGGGTCGCGAAGGGCGCCGTCAGGCAGATGGCGCCGTGGGCCAGCCGTATTTTCGAGGGGACTACCCGGGACTGGTGGGTCTACGTGCCGGCGCAGTACAAGCCGGAGAGCCCGGCCGCGGTGATGGTCTTCCAGGACGGCGCCGGCTACAAGGACTTCGTTCCCACTGTCTTCGACAACCTGATCGCGAAAGGGGACATGCCGGTCACCGTCGGCGTCTTCATCCAGCCCGGCGTCTTCAAGGACGGCCGTCCCGACCGCAGCTTCGAGTACGACACGCTGTCGGATCAGTACGCGCGGTTTCTGCTCGAGGAAATGCTGCCGGAAGTCGAAAAGACCGTCAAGCTTCGGCACGACGCCGCGGGCCGCGCCATCGCCGGCGCCAGCAGCGGCGGCATCTGCGCCTTCACCGTCGCCTGGGAGCGCCCGAACGAGTTCAGCCGGGTGATGTCCTGGATCGGCAGCTTCACCAACATCGCCAGCGGCAAGACCGTGCGCGAGGGGGGGCACAACTACGAGGCGCTGGTGCGGAAGACGCCGAGGAAGCCGATCCGGGTGTTCCTCCAGGACGGCGAGAACGATCTCGACAACGCCAACGGCAACTGGCCGCTGGCCAACCAGACGCTGGCGAAGTCGCTGTCGTTTGCGAAGTACGACTACCGCTTCGAGCTCGGCCATGGCTTCCACAGCAACCGTCACGGACGCGCCGTCCTGCCCGACACGCTGCGCTGGCTGTGGCGCGA
>JBDTOB010000336.1:0-3962 GCA_039933435.1 Acidobacteriota bacterium
TACGCGGTCGTCGCTCGAACGTGTCGATGGCCGCCAGGTCGTCAAATACAGGGGCGGGTGGCTGCCGCTCGAAGATCTCGCCGGCCTGCGCCGAGGGCCAGGCGCTCCGGTGCCGCAGGCACCGGATCCGGCCGGCCCACCGCTTCAGACGCTGGTGTATTCGCACGGCGGCCGCCAGGTGGGTGTTATCGCCGAGCGCATCCTCGACACCGTCGACGAGCGTGTCGCCCGCCTCCGGCCACGGCCCGGCGCGGGCCTGGCCGCGTCGATCATGATTGACGGGCACGCGACGGCGATCCTCGATCTCGACGCGCTCTGTGCGCACGCCGTCGGCCTTCCGGCCGCCGCAACCGTCGGTTCAGGAGCGGGCGCCTAGTCGATGGGCCCGAGCGCACGTTATGTCTCGTGCCGGGCGGACGGCCTGCTGATCGGCGTCAACGTCGGCCTCGTCCAGCAAGTGACCGCCGGATCCGACATGACGCCGGTTCCGCTCGCCTCGCCCCTCGTCGCCGGACTGCTGAATCTGCGCGGTGAAATCGTCACCGCCGTCGATCTGCGCCGGTGTCTGCAGCTGGCCGAACGCCCCGCGGGCCAGCGCCCGGTGCACGTCGTGCTGCGCATCGCGGACGACCGCGTCAGCCTGATGGTAGACGAGATCGGCGAACTGCTGACCGTTGACGCGGACGCTGTGGAGGAGCCACCGCCGGGGTTCCGCGGCGCACGGCGCGATCTGATCGCCGGCGCCTTCAGGCTCGGCGGCGGAGTGCTGCTGGCGCTGGACATCGACGCCGTGCTCGCGGCGTCCGGGACAGCGAACGTCAACGTCAACCTGGAAGGAATGCGATGTTGAGTGAATTCAGGAAGGCGGTCTGGACCTGCGCGATGGCCTGCAGTGTGCTGGCCGTGATGACCATGCCGCTTCGCGCGCAGGACAAGGCACAGGACGCGCGCAGGAGAGTCACGCACAGAGTCGTGCCGTCCTACCCGTCAATCGCCAGGCACTGGCACCTGACCGCCACCGTCAAACTGCTCGCGACAGTGGCTCCGGACGGGCTCGTCAAGGACGTTCGCACGCTCGGCGGCAGCCCGGTCTTCGTTCTCGCCGCGGTGCAGGCCGTCAGACAGTGGAAGTACGAAGTCTCCAGGAAAGAGACGGCCGAGCTGGTGGCGCTGACATTTACGGATACGCAATGACAATCAGCAAAAAGCTCTACCTCGGGTTCGGTTCGGTGGTGGCGATCCTGGTACTGCTGTTCGTCACCAACTCCACGGTCCTGCTGCGCGAGCGCGCCGCGGGGGCACAGGCGTCGGCGTCGCTCGAGCGGGTCCAGAGCCTCGAAGCCGCGCAAGCAAAGACGATGCAGATCCGCCTGTCGCTGCAGGACTACCTGCTCACCGGCGACCGGCGCCAGTCGGACGCGATGGCCCGTGACGCCGGCGCCCTCGCGGCGCTCTTTGCCAGCGGGCGCGGGCGGGCGGCGAACGACCCGTTGCACGACGTCTTCCCCCGCATGGAAGCCAACGAGCGGGACTGGATGGATCGGTTCGCGAGCCCGCTGCTGGCGCAGCGCCGCCGGGTCGACGCCGGCGACGCGACTGTCGCCGATCTGCAGCTCTTCTACGCGCAGCAGGACCCGACCGCATGGACCAGCCGCGCGATGGCGGTCGTCGGCGAGGCCAACGCCGCCATTCGCCAGGCCCAGGAGGAGTCGTCGGCGGCGGCGCTGTCGCTGTTGTCGGTCGGCGCGGCGGTCAGCACCGGGATGACGATTCTCGCGATTCTGCTGTGCGCCGGCATCGCCTTCTATACGGCGCGATCCATCACCAGGCCGCTCGAGGACACCGTCGGCGTCCTGAGAAGCATCGCCGAGGGGGAGGGCGACCTCACCCAGCGCGTCAGCGAGCGCACCGGCGACGAGCTCGGCGAGATGGGCCGGTGCTTCAACACCTTCATCGTCAAGCTGGAGGGGCTGATCGGCCGCGTCGCCACGAGCACGCAGGTGGTCGCCGGATCGTCCGAGAACCTCTTCACCGTCAGCCACCAGATGGGCATCGGCGCGGAAGAGACCTCGGTGCAGGCGAACGTCGTCGCGGCGGCGTCTGAACAGGTGACGCGCAACCTCGAGACCGTGGCCGCAGCCACCGAGGAGATGACCGCCAGCATCGGCGAGATTTCGAAGAGCGCCAGCGCCGCGGCGGCGATTGCGGCGCGCGCCGTGGAGCGGACCGAGGTCGCCGGTCTCGCCATGGCTCGCCTCGGCAAAGCCGCCGTCGAGATCGGCGACGTCGTCAAGGTGATCAACTCGGTGGCGCAGCAGACGAAGCTGCTCGCGCTCAACGCCGCCATCGAAGCGGCGCGGGCGGGTGAGGCCGGCCGGGGGTTCGCGGTGGTCGCCACCGAGGTCAAGGAGCTGGCCAACGAGACGGCGCTGGCGACACTGCAGATCAGCGACCGGATCGAGGCCATCCGCACCGGCACCGACGATGCCGTGGCGGTGATCGGCGACATCGGCCAGATCATCGGGCAGATGCACGACATCTCGACGATGATCGCCAGCGCCGTCGAGGAACAGACGGCCACCACCCGCGAGATCGCGCGCAACGTCACCGAAGCGGCGATCGGCGAGTCGCACGTGACCGAGAACATCACCTCGGTGGCGCACGCCGCCGGGGTCACCTCAGGCGGCGCGAAGATGACGCAGGACGCGGCCGGCGAGCTCGCCGGGATGGCCGCCGAGCTTCAGAAGATCGTCGGCGTGTTCAAGTTTGCCCACGCGGAGGTTGTATGCACGCACTAGTCGTCGAAGACTCCGGGACAATCAGGCTGATCCTGACGGCCTATCTGAAGAGGCTCGGGTTCGACGTCACCGTCGCCGTCAACGGCCGCGACGGCCTGGATCAGCTGCACGGCATGGCCAAGGCCGACGTCGTGCTGGTGGATTGGAACATGCCCGAGATGGACGGCATCACCTTCATCCGTGCGGTCCGTGCCAACGGCGAATACGCCGAGCTGCCGCTGATGATGGTGACCACCAACGCCGAGATGGCCAACGTCACCGAGGCGCTCGAGGCGGGCGCCAACGAATACCTCATGAAGCCGTTCACGGGCGACATGGTCCGGGAAAAGCTCGCGCTGCTCGGGTTCAAAGCCTAGGCCCGTGGGCTCTCGCCGCCTGCTCATCGTCGATGCCTCGCCGGTCATTCGACGTGCTCTCACCGTGGCGTTATCGAGCGCTTCGGGGATCGAGGTGGTGGGATCGGCGTCCAGCGGGCGGATCGCCCTGATGAAGGTCCCGCTCCTGCGTCCGGATGTCGTGGCGCTCGACGTCGACCTGCCAGGGATGGACAGCCTCGAGACCCTCGTGGCGATCCGGCGGGCACACCCCCGTGCGTCGGTGGTCATGCTCAGTGCGGCCACGCCGCGGGCCGCAGCGGCCACGCTGGACGCGCTCGGCCAGGGCGCGACCGACTTCGTCCTGAAGCCCGACGCCGCCGTGCCGTCCGAGGAGTCGATCGCCCTTCTCTGCGGCCAGTTGGTGTCGAAGATCGACGCCTGCTGCCTCATCGCCGACCTCTCCGGGCCGGCCGCCGCGCCGCGCCGGCCCGGCGTCGCCGCCGACGCCCGCGTCGACGTGGTGGCGATCGGCGTGTCCACCGGTGGACCGGGCGCCCTGATGGATCTGATCCCGGCCTTCGCCGCGGACTTTCCGGTGCCGATCCTGATTGTCCAGCACATGCCGCCGCTCTTCACGCACCTGCTCGCCGAGCGGCTCGGCGCGCGGGCGAGGATCAGCGTGGCTGAAGGCGTTCAGTCGCGCCTGGTCGAACCGGGCCGCGTCTGGATCGCCCCCGGTGGCTCTCACATGGCCATCACCCGCGACGGCGCCGCGATCCGGCTGATCACCCATCACGGTGCTCCTGAAAACTCCTGCCGGCCCTCGGTCGACGTGCTGTTCCGTTCG
>JBDTOB010000337.1:0-3947 GCA_039933435.1 Acidobacteriota bacterium
GGAAAGAAATCTGTGAGGGCACCCACAAGTCAAGTATACGCCTGTCATATACATTGCGGCAACAGATCTTCGTCGGCGCCGCGGGCCGCCCACTCAGCGGCCTAACGACTAGTAACCTGCACGGCTCCGGGCACGGCCGCTCGGTAGCCGGGCGCCCGCCCTGTCACTTACACCGGGCGTCATCTTGCAGGAAGAGACTTTACCGGGAAATCGCCGGGTTGGGCCACTCGGATTAGCAAGTTCTCGGTACTTGGATACCGGGCAACCATCAACGTCGACACATCCGCATGGATCAGCAGCTTCTGGATCGTCCGGAGGTCGTGAGGACGCTGCAGGCCGAAGTGCATCGCCGCGCCGCCGGCGCCGCCATCACCGCCGCCGGGAACGGCGCAGGCCGGTCGCTGCTGGCGATGGCGCTGGGCAATCCGGCGATGCAGGAGGCCTTGGGCCGCCACGGCGCCAGGTGAAAGGCGTGGTCGAGGCCGGCCGAATCGCTCACTGGCGAACGCGGATTCTTCCCCACGCGGCTGCGGAGTTTTTCGCGACTGTCATCTCAGGGCGCTTGAAACGCCCAGCGGGATTGGCCGCGTCCGCTGGTATGCCATTTGAAAGCAGGACGGGTCAGTTCCTCAGCATCCCGGAGTCTGCACCATGGTCACCGCTCCTGCCGTACCCGACACGCCGGCCCGGATCGATTTCGTCCACCTGCTCGAGATCGTTCGCGGGGAGTACCTCGAAATGCCCTGCCTCCGCCTGACGCGGCGCCAGGTACAGCGTCTCTGGGCGCTCGACAGCGCGACCTGCGATCGCCTGCTCGACACCCTGGAGCGGACGCAGTTCCTCGCCCGGACGCCCGGTGGCGATTACGTGCTCGGCACGCACAGCCAGTAGGGGACTCGAGTGCCGTCGGCCCGGAAAGCGCTGGCGACGGGGAGGCGTGGTCACGGACGCCGCTGTGGCGATGGGCGGACCGGCGGCTCTGCTGCCTCAACCCGCCGCACGACGTCTGCGAGGTCGAACGGCTTGGTGATGACGGTGATGTCCTTCCAGGCAGGCGCCTCGTGCCCGGCCGTGGTCAGCGCGACGACGCGGCAACCCGGAGCCGCGAGCCGAAGATCCTCGAGCAGGGCCGCCGGGTCGCCATCGTGGAGCCCGGCGTCGAGCAGCACCACGTCGGGCGGGGGGCACTGGCGCGCGAGCTGCAGCGCCTCGTCCGCGCCGGCGGCGGTGAGGGTCTCGAAGCCCGCCAGGCTCAGCCCGGCCGACAGCGACCAGCGGACCAGCAGCTCGTTGTCGACGATCAGCACCCGGGTGGGGAGTTTCGCGCGCGGCATGGGAACTTTCCCGCCGCAGGCCGCCGACATCATCGAGAATTCCTCCCGTTGCGCATGATGTCTGGGGGAAGAGCAAAAGGCGGGCCGGGATCAGCCGCTGGCGGAAGGGAGGCGCGGAATCGTCAGTCGCGCGACGACGCCGCCGCCCGCACGCGCCCGCAGATCAATCGTGCCTCCCTGGAGCGTCATCAGCCGGCGGACGATCGCCAGGCCCAGCCCGGTGCCGCTTTTCTTGGTCGTGTGGAAGGCCTCGAACAGCCGTTCCGGATCGCCGTCGCCCAAGCCCGTGCCGCGGTCGGCAATTTCGATGATGCACGACTCGGCGTGGTCAGTCACGACGACGTCAATCGGCTCGGTCGATCCGGCCTGGCAGGCGTTCATCAGCAGGTTCAGCAGCACGCCGCGCATCATGTCGCGGTCGGCCCGGATGACCGCCGCCGACGCCGGGACCCGAAAACCGGCTGTCGTGCCCGCCGCGGCCGCCGCGGCGCTCGCGATCGCCTCGCCCAGGAGCGGGCCGACGGCCACCGGATCGAGCACCGGCGTCCGCGGCCGGGCGAAACGCAGAATGTCCTCGACTTTGTTGTTGAGCGAATCGAGGCGCGCGATCATCGCGTCGATGACCCGTTTGTCGTCCGGATCGATGGCGGCGCGGGATCGCAGCACCTGGAGCGAGCCCTTGACGCCGGCCAGCGGGTTGCGCACCTCGTGCGCCACCACCGCGGCGAGCTGACCCAGCTGGGCAAGCGCCGCCTGATCCGCCAGCTGCTGCTCGACCGCCTTCCGCTGGGTGATGTCGCTGCGGATCGCCAGGTACTGGTGCGGCTTGCCGCCCGCATTCAGCAGCGGGACGATGGTGGTGTCGACCCAGTAGATCGAGCCGTCCTTGGCGCGGTTCCGCAGCTCTCCACGCCACACCTCCCCCTGCGCGATGGTGCGCCAGAGGTCTCGGATGAACTCCTTCGGGTGGTAGCCGGAGTTGATGAGGCGATGGTCCTGCCCGAGCAGTTCCAGCCGCGAATACTTCGAGATCTCGCAGAACTGCTCGTTGACGTAGGTGATGATGCCCCGCTGATCGGTGACCGCCACGATTGCGGACTGGTCGAGCGCGTACCGGATCTGCTCGAGCAGCCGGCTCGAATCGTCCACGTCCATGGTGCTCACGGCGTGGTCGAGAGGCCGAACTTTTCGATCCGATAGCGGATCTGATCCCGGTTGAGGCCGAGGAGCGCGGCGGCTTTGGTCTGGTTGCCTCCGGCGCGCTTGAGGGCCTGGATGACGAAGCGGCGCTCGAGATCCTCGAGGTTGACGCCGCCGGCCGGAAGGCTGAAGGGCTCGGCGGATCCACCGGGGCTCTGCAGCGCCGCGAAGTCGTGCGCCTCGAGCCGGTCCCCCTCGGCCAGCAGCATCGCCCGCTCGACGACGTTGCGAAGCTCGCGCACGTTGCCCGGCCAGCCGTAGGCCCGGTGCAGCGCGGCCGCCGCCGGGCTGACGCCGGTGATCCGCTTCTTGAACTCGGCGTTGAAGCTGTCGATGAAGAAGCTCACCAGGACCGGCGCGTCCTCCACATGCTCCCGCAGCGGCGGCAGGTGAATCGGGAGCACGTTGAGGCGGTAGTACAGATCGCTGCGGAAGCCGCCCTTCGTGACCTGCGCATCGAGGTCCCGATTGGTGGCGGCAACCACCCGGACGTCGACGTGGATGTCCCCCGCGCCGCCGATCCGCTTGAAGCTCTTCTCTTCGAGAAACCGCAGCAGCTTTGCCTGCAGCGCCGGCACCATCTCGCCGATCTCGTCGAGGAAGACCGTGCCGCCGTCGGCGCTCTCGAGCAGGCCCCGCTTCTGCATCCGCGCATCGGTGAAGGCGCCCCGCTCGTGGCCGAACAGCTCGCTCTCGAGCAGCTGCTCCGGCAGCGCTGAACAGGTGATGTTCATGAACGGACGCGAGGCGCGGGCGCTGCTGTAATGAATCGTCTTGGCGACCAGATCCTTCCCGGTTCCGCTCTCGCCGGTCAGCAGCACCGTCGACGCCGGGCTCGCCGCCACCTTGGCCACCATCTGGCGCAGCGCCTCCATGGCCTCGGACTCGCCGACGATGGCGCGGAGGCTGTAGGGGCGGGCCTCGTTCGCCCGTAACTGCTTGACCTCACGCCGCAGCCGCGTCGTCTCGAGGGCCCGTCCGACCAGTGCCGCGACGTCGTCGAGATTGAACGGCTTGTTGGCGAAGTGGAAGGCGCCGAGCTTCATCGCCTCGACGGCGGTGTCGACGCTGACGAACGAGGTCAGCAGGATGACCAGGACGTCGGGATCGAGCGCCTTCAATTCGCGGAGCACCGACAGGCCGTCCATGTCGGGAAGCCGGTAGTCCAGCAGGACGAGATCGACCCCTTCGCTGAAGCGGTTGAGGGCCTCCCGCCCGGTGCCCGCCTCGAGCACCTCGTAGCGGTCGGCGCGCAGCCGCTCGCGCAGCGACCAGCGGATCAGATCTTCGTCGTCGACGACGAGCACCGTCGCGTGGGCCATGGTCAGTTCAAGAGTGACGCAGCGTGAACGGGAATCCGTTCCAGAATCCTCGTCGAGTATGCCACCGGGCGCCCGCTGGCGCGAAACCGGC
>JBDTOB010000338.1:0-3941 GCA_039933435.1 Acidobacteriota bacterium
AGGCTTGATAGATGAGGATCTTCCAACCCCTTTAAACATCTGTTCAGTGGCGAAAGAACCGCTCACGTACATATAGAGATCGTCGCCCCATCTGTGGGTGAGCACTGTTCGCGAGGCACCGGAAGGCAGTTCCAGCAGCAGCAACAACTCGTCACTGGAGATCTTCAGCCACTTGATTGTCGACCGACCCTCGTTGCGTACCATCACGGAGACCTTCGGAGGGTCTCGTAGGGGGACCCTATATATCTGGCCGTTTTTGCAATGACCTGCCTCCGATTGGAGTCGAATTTAGTACACCCCACCAACAGGCAGATGACCAGCAGAGTCCCAAGATGCGCAAGTCCGTACCTGTGGCCAGACGCCCGCGTCATTTGCAAATGATACCTTGGCGAAAGTGTGCACTCCGATGTCTCACAGTTGGTCGATTATGGAGTTGGCGCCTGGTCGTGAACCACGGCCAGAAGTAACTGCGAGCGACCGACACTCCGCCGCCAGCTCCTCACTCAACCTTCGGCATGCGCTGCTGTGCCTTGCGCCGTTCCAGATCTTCCACGGTCTTCGGCCAGTCCTTCCTCAGCAACCGCGCCAGGGCGCGATCCGACAGGAGCCGGCCGCCGGTCTGGCAGGCGGCGCAGTAGTTGGCCTCGTTGCGTGCGTAGACGATGCGCTGAATGGGTGCGCCGCAGTCCGGACAGGTCTTGCCGTAGCGTCCGTGCACCGCCATGCCGTCGCGAAAGGCGGTGACCTTGTCGGGGAACGCACTGCCCGCCTCCGCCCGGAGGCGGGCGATCCAGTATTCGAGCGTGTCGATGGTGGCCCGGTGGAGGCGCGCGATCTCCGTGTCGTCAAGCGCCGACGTCAGCGCCAGTGGCGACAGCCGCGCCGCGTGGAGGATTTCATCCGAGTAGGCGTTGCCGATGCCGCTGAAGATGTGCGGATCGGTGAGCGCGCGCTTGAGGGTGTGGTTCTCACGCGTCAACCGCGCGGCAAACGCCGCTGCCGTTGAATCGAGGACCTCGAGGCCGCCGGGATCGAGTGCGGAGAGCCGCTCCGCGCCGGCGATGATGTGCAGCGACGCCTGCCGCTTCGAGCCCGCCTCGGTCAGGATCGCCGTGCCGGTGGGAAAGTCGAACGCCGCCAGGCCGACCTTGCCCGGAATCGCCGCGCCGCGGTCACGCCAGCGGAGGCGCCCGGCAATCATCAGGTGGAGGACGAGGAACAGCTCACCGTCCATGGCGAAGACGATCCGCTTCCCCAGCCGGCTGAGACCCACGACCACCCGCCCTTCCGCCGCAGCGACCGGCGGGTCCGGCGTGCGCAGCAGAAACGGGTTGCCGATGCGCAGGCGTTCCAGGGACTGATTGAGGACGTGAGGCGCGAGCGCCTCGAGGTAGAGCGAGATGTCAGGAAGCTCCGGCACCTGACGTACTGTATCCGACGGCCACGGGCCGGCGGAACGGCGGCGGCCGCCACCTCAGAACGGAGTTACCCGGCAGGGGTGGCGTAACATACGCCCATGAAGCTCCCGGCCCGCCTGCTCATGTTCGCGGTCGTTGTCGCACTCGTCCCGGTGCAGTCGCCGGCGCAATCCCCGCCAGCCGCGGCGCCGCCGCTGCGCTCGATGGTCGTCGACTGGCAGGCGCTCGCGCCCGTCAGGACCCCGACCGGCGAACGCCGCCTCGCCTTCGACGCCGCGACCGCGACGCTCGACCGCTTGCACGGACACATCACCACGCTCAACCCGGGCGAGAACACCGGCCCGCTCCACCGCCACCCTCAGGAGGAGCTGGTGATCATCAAGGAAGGCACGATCGAGGTGAACATCGACGGCCGCCGGCAGCTCGCCGGCCCCGGCTCGATGATCTTCTTTGCCGTAAACGAGAACGAGAACATGACGAATACCGGGGCGACGCCGGCCACCTACATCGTGCTGCAGTGGTTCACGCCGCTCACGCCCAGGAAGTGATGGGAGGCTGAGACCGGGTCAGCTCGCGAGCCGGACGCGGCCCTGCGGCGCCGGCTGGCGCACCTGACGGTTCACCTTCTCGTACTGGATGGCGAGCCGCAGCGCCGCGATGCAGCCGGCCTCGTTCGCGTGCGCGATGCCGCTCGTGAGCGGTAGCCCGCACGAGGCGCACGAAGGATAGCTTGGTTGCTCCTGTCGAATCGTGTCTGCCGATGAAAACCTGTTCCGTCCGCCGTCAAAACTCAAAATCTTACCTCGTCCGAAGGGTACCTTTTGCGCTCGGCTCCGCCATCCGATCCGCTTGGCGGCGGGTCGTCATCAGCGCCGACGCGAGCGGTGTCGCGGGATCGGGGCTTCAGAGGAGGCGACGGTGGAGCCGAGCACTCATCTTACCGCAAAAGCTCTGCCGTAGGGAAGTTCCCGCCATTCAGCGAGTTAAGGGCACTGCGGGGGGTAGATATCAGCGCCGCGATGACTATTAGTCTCTGTATTGGATGACTAAAGACAGCTGTTACCTCGGGCCACAGTCGACAGCGCCCCGCCGGCTGGGACAAAATCGACGGCGTGGCCAGCGCACCCAAAGGCGAAACCGTCGTCGTCAACGGCCGCGAGGTCACGATCACGAACCCAGACAAGGTGCTGTTCCCGCAGGCGGGCCACACCAAGCGCGACCTGGTCCACTACTACCTGGCGGTCGCGGACGGCGCGCTCCGCGGCGCCGGCGGACGGCCGAACGTGCTGGTGCGCTACCCGAACGGCGTCGGCAGCGAGTTCTTCTACCAGAAGCGCGCGCCGCTCTCGCGGCCGGACTGGATCGAGGTCGCGGCGCTGCGGTTTCCCTCGGGACGGACCGCCGAAGAGATCGTGCCGCGCGACGCCGCGGCGCTGGCCTGGATGGCCAACCTCGCCTGCCTCGAGCTCCATCCCCATCCCGTCCGCGCCGACGATCTCGACCATCCCGACGAACTGCGCATCGATCTCGATCCAGTCCCAGGCGTGGCGTGGGATCAGGTCCGAGACGTCGCGCGCGTGGTCCATGCCGCGCTCGACGACCTCGGGCTGGTCGGATGGCCGAAGACGTCAGGGTCGCGCGGCATCCACATCGTCGTCCGCATCGAGCGGCGGTGGAGCTTCGACGAAGTACGCCGCGCCGCGCTGGCGCTGGCGCGGGAGGTCGAGCGCCGCGCCCCCGCGCTCGCCACCAGCAAGTGGTGGAAGGAGGAACGCCACGGCGTGTTCCTCGACTACAACCAGAATGCCAAGGACCGCACGGTGGCGAGCGCCTACTCGGTGAGGCCGACGGTCGATGCGCGGGTCTCCGCGCCGCTGACGTGGGAGGAAACCGCCGACTGCGACCCGGCGGACTTCACATTGGCGACAATGCCGGCGCGGTTCGCGCAGGCAGGGGATCGGCATGCGGAGATCGACCGCCACCCCGGGTCGCTGGCCGCGCTGCTCGAGCTCTCCGCGCGGCACGAGCGCGACGGCCTCGGCGATGCCCCGTGGCCGCCGCAGTACAAGAAGCAGGCGGGCGAGCCGCCGCGGGTGCAGCCGTCACGGCGGCGGGTGCCGAAGGTGCCGCTCGTCGAGATTGCGAGGGCCGAACGCACGGAAGATGCGATGGCCGGGCTCGAGCGCTGGCGTACCCGGCATCCCGGCGCCGCGGCGCATCTCCAGCCGGCGGACGTCCTCGTGGACGCGATGCGCGGGCGGCATCACACCTGGACGAGGATCCGGATCAATCTCGAGCACGTCCCGGTGGAGGCGCGTCCCGCGGCGGAACCGCCGGATCCGGACGACGTCCAGACGGCTACGCCCCGAAGACCTTCGACAGCTCGTAAGGCGCGGTAACCTCGAGCTGGTCGTAGCCGCACTCCGCCGGCGGCTTGTCGGGCCGCCAGCGCAGGAACGTCGCCGCATGGCGGAAGCGCTGCCCCTGCATGTGGTCGTACTTGACCTCGCAGACGCGCTCGAT
>JBDTOB010000339.1:0-3919 GCA_039933435.1 Acidobacteriota bacterium
GCCGGTAAATCTGCGCCTTGCTGCCGACGTCGATGCCGCGCGTCGGCTCGTCGAGGAGCAGGACGTCGACGTCGTGGTGGAGCAGGCGCGCGATGGCAATCTTCTGCTGATTGCCGCCGGAGAGCTCGCCGGCGCTTTGCGACGACCCCGCGCACTTGATCTGCAGCTTCTCGATCCAGGTCTCGGCCGCCGCCTGCTGGCGAGCCGGAGACAGCAAGCCGGCGCGTCCGAACGACGACAGCCGCGTCATGGTGAGGTTGGTGGCAATGTCGAGCCCGAGCGCCAGCCCCTCGTCGGTGCGGTCTTCGCTCAGCAGCCCCATCCCCTGGCGCCAGCGCCCTTCCGGTCTCGCGGCACCGCTGTAGGCCGCCAGGCGGACCCGGCCGCTGCGCACCGGCGCCAGCCCGAACAGGGTCCGGAACAACCGCGTCCGCCCCGAGCCGATGACGCCGGCGATGCCGAAGATCTCGCCGCGGTGGAGCGTGAACGTCGCCGAGCCGGGTTCGAGCGCGGCGACCTCGAGGATCGCCTCTCCCGGCGTCCGTGCCGAGCGGGGAAAGAGGTCGCCGATGTCGCGGCCGACCATCAGCGAGACGATGTCGTCGTGGCTGGCCGTGGCGGTGAGGCCGTCGCCGACATTGCGACCGTCGCGGAGGACGGTGAAGCGGTCGGCGACTTCCTTGACCTCCTCGATGAAGTGCGAGATGTAGACGACGGCGTGCCCCTGCGCCTTGAGGCGCCTGAGCAGCCCGAACAGGTGCTCGACGTCGGCGCGCCCCAGGCTGCTGGTGGGCTCGTCGAGCACCAGCACCCGGCAGCCGACCGCGACGGCGCGGGCAATCTCCACCAGCTGCTGGGTGGCGACCGAGAGCCGCCCGACCGGCGCCTCCGGCGGAATGTCGTCATGGCCGAGCTCGGCCAGGGCGTGGACCGCAATCTCCCGCATCCTGACGCGGTCGATCAGCCCGAACCGCATCGGCTCGGCCCCCATGGTGATGTTCTCCATCACCGACAGGTGCGGCGCCAGCGACAGCGCCTGGTAAATCATGGCGACGCCGGCGCGCCGGGCTTCATAGGGGTTCTGCGGCGCGTACGGGGCGCCGCCGATGCGCATCTCTCCGGCGTCGGGCCTGAGCGCCCCCGCGAGGATGCTCATGAGCGTACTCTTGCCGGCGCCGTTCTGGCCGATGAGCGCGCAGATCTCCGCGGGCGCGACCGAAAAGTCCACGCCGCCGAGCGCCGTGGTGGCGCCGAACGCCTTGCGGATGCCCCGCATCTCGAACAGCGGCGGCACCGGCGGCGCGGTCTCCGTCACTGGGTGACGTCCGGGTGGACGAGCTCCCGCATCCCCGGCTGGTCCATGTTTTCCTTGGTGGCGACGTGGACGCCGGTGTCGATCCGCTTCTCGACCTTCTCTCCCCTGATGTGGGCGACCAGTGTCTTCACGGCCAGATAGCCCATGCGGACGGGATCCTGCAGCACGATGCCGTCGAGGACGCCGTCCTGCAGGCCCTTGATCAGGTTCGCGGAGGCGTCGAAGCCGACGAAGTGGACCTTGCCGACCCAGCGGTTGTCCTGCAGCACCCGCATCGCCGCGAACGACGAGGACTCATTGACGCAGAAGATGCCGTCGACATCGATGCTGCCGTCCGGCTTCTTGTAGCTGCTCAGGATCGATTCCGTCTTCTTGTAGGCGCCCTCGACGTCCGCGCCGACGTACTGGTTGGAGCTGATGACCTGGATCTCCGGGTGGGCCTTCATCGCCTGGAGGAAGCCCTCTTCGCGCTTGCCGGTGCTGTCGTGCCCTTCGGCGTAGCGCAGCAGCACCACCTTGCCCTTCCCCTTCATCGACTCGACCAGGCGCTCACCGCCGAGCCGCCCCCCTTCAACGTTGTCCGTGGCGACAAAGCTGACGTAGTCGTCGCTGCGCAGGCCGGAGTCGAAGATGACGACCGGGATCTTGCGGGCGACGGCATCCTCGACCGGCCCGACCAGGGCAACCTCGTCGAGCGGCGCCAGCGCGATGCCGGAGACGCCGCGGCTGATGAAGCCTTCGACCTCGGAGATCTGCGAATCCCGCTCGTCTTCCCGCAGCGGGCCGCGCCAGATCACTTCAACGCCGAGCTCCTGGCCGGCGCGGTTGGCGCCGGCATGAATGCTCTGCCAGAACATGTGCGACGTCCCCTTGGGGATCACCGCAATCGTCAGCTTCGACGACGTCGCCTGCTTGTTTCCGCCACACGCCGCCGCCAGCGCGAGACATACCACCGCCACAAATCGCTTCATGCCATTGGCTCCCTCGAAAAACCGCGCAGAGAAGAATGTCATAGGCCGGGCCAAAACGCGATCAGCCTGGGGCCGGAATCGGCGCCCCGCCCCCCTCGCTCGACCGGTAGCACGCCTCAATCAGCGCCATTGTCTTGAGCGCGTCGGCCACCGGACTGACCAGCCCGGGGTCTTCGCCGGCCGCGACCCGCTGGAGGTTGGACATCGGCCCCTCGAAGGCCTCGGTGAACCACGAGCCGCGGAGCGGCACGCTCCGCCAGTCGCCTCCCTCCGCCACTTCCATCGTGTCCGGCGGTCCCGCCGGGTAGGCGAGATTGACGCCGAAGGTCAGCCGGGCGGCTCCCCGGGTCCCTTCCACCATCAACTGCGAGGCGCGGTAGCGCGGTCCAGCGCGGTGGGTGTGGTTGAGCACCAGCGAGCAGCGGAGGCGGTCGCCGTAATCGAGAATGATCGAGCTTCGGGTGTCCGCCAGCCTCGGCAGCTCCGGGTGACGCAGCGCCCGGCACCATGCCCCGGCCGGCTCGCCGGCGAGCCAGCGGATGGCGTCCAGGTAATGAATCGAATGGTACGGCAGCTCCAGCCTGGGGGCGCGTTCGAGAAACGGCCAGCGCTGCCATGGCTGATCGATGACCACGCGGACGTCGATGTCCACCAGATCGCCGAGCGCCTGCCGCGCCAGCAGATCGTGAAGCGCGATCATTGCGGGACTGAACCTGAGCTGCAGATTGACCGCGGCCAGGAGCCGGCGCTCGCGGGCGCAGTCGGCGATGCGGCAGGCCTCGGCCAGCGTCTCGCCCATCGGCTTCTGCATCAGCACGGCCGAGCCCGGCGGCGCCTGCTCGAGCACCGCCAGGGTGCGATCGCCGGGGACCGCGAGGTCGAAGACGGCATTGTCGATCGCGAAGGCTTCCTCGATCGTCTCGCAGACCCGCGCAATCCCGAAGCGGCCGGCGGCCTCGTCCGCGGCGGCGCGGCTGATGTCGTAGACCGCCGCCACCGGCAACCCGCTGCGGCGATAGGCCGGCAGGTGGGCGGCGCTGGCGATGCCGCCGGCGCCGATGAGCACGATGGGGCGTGGCTGCGAGGGCCGCGGCCACGCCTGTGGAAGGGCGGTCATCACCACGTCGGTCCAGCGACTCTTTCATATCCCCGCGCCGCCGCCAAGTCAAAGCCGCGATTCCAGTTTTCGTTTACTTGGAGCAGAAAATGTGGTCTCTTTTGGCCGGGCCGACACGCAGCCGCGGCGATCGACAGGGCTCACCCTGGAACACCACTGTGGAGGACTCGGATATGAAGCGTCTCTGTATTTTTTGCGTCGCGATGCTGCTCGTCGTCAGCGCCGCGTCGGCCCAGGATTTCCGTGGGGCGATCGCCGGCACCGTGAGCGACTCGTCCGGCGGCCGGACGCCCGGCGTGACGGTCTCGGCGGTCAACGTCGCCACCAATGGCACTACCACCACGACCACTGACAGTGAAGGAGGATACACCCTCCGCTATCTGACCCCCGGCACATACTCTGTCACCGCCGAGCTCTCCGGCTTCAAGAAGCTGGTGCGCGAGAACGTCGAGGTCCGGATTGGCGATCGCCTCGAGCTCGATCTCCGTCTCGAGGTCGGCAGCATGGAAGAGACCG